>NZ_DASYHI010000008.1:0-155517 GCF_035998675.1 Telluribacter sp. | reverse complement strand
AATTATTTTTTCGACAAATTGCCAGCAGGAGTCAGTCATTTCAGAGAAATTCTCTTTCATTTAGCTTGTTTGAGGTGAGATTCAACAAGCTAACGACTGACTCCTTTTATTGGTTTTATTCAATCCAAAACATATTCTAAGAGATTTTTTTTTAACTGGAAAGACTTTGAGGATACTGACCTGTGGAAACTGCGTCTGGAAGACAGTAATGAGATGTTAGGAGCTATGTCACTAACAGACTTTCCCTCAGAGAGCCGCATTGAGATCAATCTGATTGCCAGCCAACATAACAACGTTGGAACAGAAAAACTGTACGATCGTATCGCGGGTTGTCTGATCAGCTGGGCGTGTCGTTTAGCAGTAGGGAAGTATGGGTATAATGCGTGTGTATCTCTAAATCCTAAAACCCGGTTAATCAACTATTACAAAAAAAAGTACGGGATGCTTAGTGCCGGTATGCAGCTCTATATAGAAGGCCTTAACCTTTACCAGCTTATTCAAACGTATATTGACTATGAACCTGGAAACAATAACCCCTGAAGAACTAGTTGATGGCTTCATAGTACCGGCTCACATGACTGATGAGCAGCGCCGTACAGCCAATCAACAACTAGCGAATGTTCGTCAGAAAAGAGTGGCTGAACGTTCACAACAAGAGAAGCTGTATGGTCAACTCTTGCAGTTGAAGGTCCAGATGGAGGACTGTATCAGGCAAGACACCTATGATCCAAAGAAGAACTTTGCCTACTTCCTTAACTCCTATATTGAGCTTTTGCAGAAAAAGAAAAACGAAGTAGCTTCTGAGCTTGCTATTCATAAAACCAAGCTTAGTCAGTTACTTTCTGGTCATCGTGAACCTTCGGAAGAAATATTCATTCGTTTAGAACTTCACTCAAATAGGTTTATACCTGCTCACCACTGGTTTCGCCTATCTATGAAAAAACAGGAGCATGCCCTTATGACCAACAGCTCATTGAGAAACAGAGCGAGGGAGCATGTAAAAACAAGTATTGAACTAGTGTTATAGCTAACCAGGTAGTAGCAGGAAGGGCATAAAACATCCCCTTCCTCTAAACAATAAGCCTATGTTTGAAGAAAGAAGTTAATTAGCCTTTGCATTGATCCTCTTGTACTCAAAATAGCTCATTAGTGCCAGAGGCCTCACCGTTAGCGGAGTAGGTAAATCAGCGAAAAGCTAGCTGGGAATGTATAAATTCTCATACTGCCTTTTGACTACTCATCTGGAATCTCCACCCTTTTCACCGCAGTAAGCTCTCTATTCTTATGACTATAATAAGTCTGTCGAGTACACCTAAAAAACCTCAGATCCGACGAATGCGGACGCCTTATTTTCAAGAGTTGGATTGCTTGGTATCGAATCGAGCCGCGGCGACTTTTTTTCAATAGCTATGCCCAGGTCCTGCTCGGCAACCCGAATTACTTAGGTATAGTAAAGTGAGGTGTACTGGTTATTATGGACACGAAACTTGCTTAGTTAAAGAATAAAAATAGTGATTTTCATATTGTATAGGACTCTGGTAGTTCAGACTTGAATGTTTACGGCTGGTATTGTAATACATTTCAATATATTCAAAGATTTCTGTTTGGGCATCTTCTATACAGTCAAAGATTCCATCCTCGAGCAATTCGGCTTTTATTCTGCTAAAGCAAGATTCCATGAATGCATTATCATAAGGATCATCGGCCCGGCTCATAGATTGTGCTATTTTTCTTTTCAGTAGCAGCTTACGAAACATACCTCCTGCATATTGGCCCCCACGATCAGAGTGTACAATAAGCCCAGCTTTGAGATCTCTTGTCGCAAGTGCTTTTCGTAATGCTGTTATCACCAGTTCCTCCCGCATATGGCTGGCCAGTTGCCAGCCCACAATCCGTCGGGAGTATAACGGGGGCGCCCGTGCGCTCCATCCACACTGACAGATAAGCCCATCTACCCTGGGAAAGCGGAATATAGGTGATATCACCTACCCATACCTCATCAGGTCTTACAGGCGGTTGACGCTCCAGTAGCAGATTAGAGCTAATAGGATAAGGATGCCTGCTCTGAGTGGTCCGAGGGACAAAGCTACGGGGCGGACGGCCGCTGCCGCTGGATGGCTTTCAGTCCATGCTGTTTCATTACCTTTCTACATGTGTACTTTCCAGCTCTGAGGCCCCTATCCTTTAGCTCCGCGCAAATCCTGCGGATGCCGTAACGCTGCTTATGTGCCCTGAATACTTCCACAATCTGCTGTTCCACCTGCTGCTTTTCTGGATTTTTTACTTTTGGCTTTAAGTACTCGTAATACGCACTGCGGCTAATCTGCATGAGGCGGCACAAGAGCTTGATGGGATATTGATGCTGGAATGTTTTAATAAACATACAGCGATCCTTTACTGTGACCGGGAGAAGATGCCCAACGCTTTTTTTAAAATTTCTCGCTCCATTTCCAGTTCCCGAAGTTGCTTTTGTAGGGCCAGGTGTTCCGATAAACTAACTTGCGAAGGGGATGTGGACTCAGAAGGAGCCGAATCCGCACGGCCAAGGGCTTGTCTTCGCCAGCGGTAAATGATGTTTTCTCCAATGCCCAATGAACGAGCAATATCCGCTACTGACCGACCAGCAGCAATCATGTTAACAACTTCTTGCTTGAAGGAAGCATCGTACTTCCTTCTGCCTTTTTGTGAATTTTTGTGCTGCATCTCTACTTGCTAGTTTATGCAAGTTAAGTGTCCATCAAAACTAGACCATCTCAATCAGGCTGGAGCTATGCCTGTTCGAGTTCGCTCCCGAGATGCTTAAATCGACCTGGCAGCTCATCGGCTGTATGAGCTATTTGCTACACAATAGTGGGAGGTGGTTCTGCTCTGTCATTCCTCTTCATAGCATCAGCTAGTTGTTGGTCCTCAAAACGCATCCAACAAAGCCACCCGGTAACGGTTTAACGAATGCGGATTTTCTACTTGACCATAGCCTAATCAATGATCAAGCGCCCAAGGTTCCTTGTGGATACGGACCTGGGTGGCTTTTATAGAGTCGGAAACTTACTACCTAACAGTTGCCCCACCAGTGCTAGTAAAGTAGCCCCATCATTTCTTTAATTCTCCGGACCTGCTCCCGGTGGTGGTCCAGGTGGTACCGTAAAAACTCCAGCCGCTGTACGATGTTCAGCGGTCCCATGATCACGTGGGGATAAATGATCTTTTCCAGCTCCGGCTCGGGTACTTCCTTCAGCTTTTTTTCCAGTGCACTCAGGAGCGTCTGGCACGAATACAGCGCGGCACACCAGAAGGCCAGCGGTCCGCCCAAACGGGGAACCGCGCTGGCAGGAGCTTCTTCTTTAGGCCGTCCCGCTTCGTGCCGCCACGTCCGGGCTACTATTTCTTCGATGGAAAGGGACTGGTTAACCCGTTCTCCCTCCCAGTCCTGTCCCTGCTGATGGGCCTGCACGGCCTTCCACATCATCAGGATACCTCCCTGCTCGGCCCAGACCAGATGCTCGGTAACCTCCGAAGTACTCCAAGTCGCCGGATCCGGCTTCCTGTGCTCATGCCCCAAACTAACAGAGGAAAGCTCACTAAGAAAATCAGTTCTGGCCGTTTCAATAGCAACAATAAGGTGTGGTATAGGTGTCATAATTTAGAAAGTTACGGTATTAAAGTACCTGTTGACTCACCAGGGATCAAAGTCAGCTTTGTTTGTATGAAATACCCTGCTATACGTCCCCCGAATGTACCTGACCTGGTACCGGTGGCCCGCCATATGCGTAAGCTGCGTCTGGACCAAGGCAATAACAGGTACCTTTACACTACCTACGAAGATCACCTCCCGCGCCAAGTCCTCGGGAGTCAAGTTACTAATGATACGCTGGGACCGGCTACGGACTGCTTCAAAACGTGCTCTAAGAGCTTCCAGCGTAGGCTCCTTTACCAGAGAGGGTCTTTTGTCAGTGAGGTACCGGCCCTTGTTTTCGATGGCATCAGCTACCCATTCCTCAAACCAGCACAGATGTCCCACTACCCAGCGTACCGAATTGGCTTCCGGATTAGGCTTCCAGTCCGCTTCCTGCTCGGTAATTTCTTTCAGATTTCCCCAGAGCGCCTGGTACTGAGCATTCGTCAAATCCTGTAGTAGCTTCACTTCCTGTAAAGAAAATGGTGCATTCTTCGATAGTGCCGGTAGCGAGGCAAGCAGCGTGGGCATAACCGCACAAGCACCAGTGCCTTTCTTCACAAAATCACGACGTGTATATTTACTCATAAATGCAATTATCCATTGATTAATGTTCACTGATAACTGATCATTGCTAATACGTAAACATCCGGTCACTATCCACCGAAAGCTGAACCAGCACCTTCGGCATGGCAAATTCTGCGGGCTTTCCTTTAATGTCGTCCTCGGTCATACCCCTGGCTTTGGCCGACATACCCGACAGGTAGAAGCGCCCTCCGCTCTTCACTATAGCCTCGTAGTGCTCTTTGAGGTTGCCGGTGCCTACGCCCACTACCCCACCCATGTCCTGGTCGCGGAGTAACAACACGGCATTCCCCGCCAGAAACAGGGATACCGTATGCCCCTCTTCCAGTGCTGCTTTGGCCACCAGAAAGCCCAGCGCCGCCCGGGTAGGCTCCTCCGGCCCATGTGTGATATGTACTAGTATTTTCATTTTCTCAGCTTTGTTTGTAGTTCTACTTTTATTATCATCCTCTAATTGGAGTATTGTTGTATTTCCCCTGGCAGTGGCAAGTGTCTGTGCCTGTCCAACGACAGTCGACAAAGCCAGCCATAGCACTATACAAGTTGCTTTCATCTACTTTACGGTTTAAATAAATAGAGATTATTCTTCTTTAATAAGCGTTCTGATCTGCTCAGCCATCTCGGGCGTCACCTGCACCTGGTGGACCTGACTGGCGTGCTGGGCCGCCATTTGCAATACCTGATCTTCATTTTCGGCTTTGATTACACCGGGGCAGTCAAAGCCCACATCCTGGCAGCGTAGTACTTTCATGGTAGTAAGGGGTTAAAGATTGAAGAATGAAATAAGAGTATGCTATCTTTTATGGGCAAATAAGAAGCTGGCTTTTTATACTGAATTGTAGTATGATAGTCCAAAAAATGTTAAACGGTAACTATTGATAGAATTTAGCAGTTTTTTCTAATCTTTCGACTGCGTCAGCATGTAGTCTACATATTTGCCGCCAGGCACAAGAGCTGTTACAAACAGCTTGTAGAATTGAGATCCTTTTTCTTTACCATATATCTTGTGCATTAGCGACTCGATATTATAATCTGCTCCTTCAATGACCGGATCCATGATAAACGTATAGGTATAGGATCCATCAGGATTAACTTTGGTAGGATGTAATACCCGCGTCTGGCGGAACACCTGTTGCTCCTTTGGGGACAATTTGGCGGCACCCGGCCAAAAGATATCATGTACGAAGCGCTCATATTGATCACGCTTACTAGCTTGCACTTGGTAGGCAACTACTCTCACCCGTTGGCCAGAGCGGGCCATTTCTCGCACTTGGGGCTGCTTTTGAGCGAAAGGAGGCCCTATGGCAAACATTAGAATCACCAGAATCAATGAATTACGAAGCATAGGATAAGGATGTTTACAAATGGTTAAGTTGTCCTTTTATTAATACAATGTAAAGGTGCCATAACCAAACCAGCTACACAATACCACAAATGGGGTATTTTTTACTGCTCGCAAAGCCATTATTTTTGACCAAACTATACAAAGGAAACCTAAGTATTTAAGGGTAAGTAGCGAAATGATATTCATCTCTTTTCCTTTTGTTTAAAAAAAAGAGTCCTGGCATCGATTTAAATAAAAAGTACTACACATGAAGTCTAATCGTTGCTTTATCCTGGTAATTCTGACATGGCTGCTCCTGGTACGCTTGCCGCTTGAGGCACAATCCATTAAGTTTAGCCCTGTCCATTTGCCGCCAAACTTAGATGTAAGCTGGATCACAGATCTAAAACAGGACCAGCAAGGCAATTTATGGCTGACAACTTCTACTGGCCTTCACCGGTACAATGGCTATGAGTGGAATTCTTATTATCGTAATCCGACTGAACCTGGCTCATATATCGATAATGAACTTGAAAGCGTTTGCCCAAGCCGCGACGGATCCGTATGGGTGGGAACCGCGGGATGGGGACTGGAACGTTTAGATCCCGCTACCGGTAAAATTCGTTGCTATCGGTTGGCTAATGATCATGAATTAAATAATAAAGAGAATTATATCTCGGTCCTCCGGGAAGGGCGCGATGGTACTCTCTGGATTGGTACTTATAATGGTCTTTATAGTCGGAACCCCCATACCGGCCGCTTTACCCACTATGCCCATAATCCCCATAACCCTCATAGCTTGAGTTTCAACGAAGTTCGTTCTATTTGGGAAGACCGCTCTGGAGCCATTTGGGTAGGTACTGGTGAACCTTCCACAACAACGCCAGATCAGGGCGGTCTCAACAAACTGGACCGCCGGACAGGCCGCTTTACCCGCTATATGCATGATCCAAAGGACCCCAACAGTCTGTATGATAACAGGGTCAGGGCCGTATTTGAGGACAGCCGGGGTACGCTTTGGGTAGGTACCTGGGGCGATGGCCTACATACTATGGATCGGCAAACAGGGAAGTTTACGCGTCACCACTACAATCCATTAACCCCTGATAAACTGAGTCGTCCCTACCTTAAAATCAGGGGAGAAGAAGCCAGTTGGGGTGTTAGTTTTATAACCGAAGACGCGGCCGAAAATATATGGATCGGCGCTTATGACGGAGGTTTGAACCGGTATAATCCCCGCACTGGTCATTTAGAACATTATGATGCAAATGAGGGAGGCGGTAGCGAGCGTGTCGAAAACAATCAATGGTCTGCCTGCATTTCCCGGGATGGAGTCCTTTGGTTGGGGTCAGCTGATGGGGTTCTGATGAAGGGCATACCTCAATACGAGCCGATTCCTTTCCATAATGCTAACGTGAAAACTATCAATGGTATCAATACCTTCTGCGAGTACGATCCCGGTAAATTTTGGATAGGTACCTATGCAGGTTTAAAAGATGAGTCGATTGGTAGTACCAACTCGCTCTCTATTTTTCAACAGGCTGCTCAGCAGACAACACTCTTGACGGATCAAATCCAGGACATAAAAAAAGACCGTCAGGGATACTACTGGTTCAGTACCCTGAACGCTGGTCTCTATCAATATTCGCCTAAGACTGGTCGGTTCTTGAATTATCTAAGACCTTCAAAAGTAGAAAATAGTCTCATAAACCGGATAGAAGAACTTGATCAAAATCAACTCCCTGATATAGTAAGTAAAACTGTTAAAAGTTCGACTACAGTACTGAGTACCTACGAAGACCGTGATGGTAGCTTATGGGTTCTCACAGCCAATGGGCTTTCAAAGCTGAACCGACAGACAGGACAATTTATAAATTACCAGCATATCCCCCGGAAAAGTACGTCAATTACTCCTGGTATAGGTACATGTGCATTTGAAGACCATACCGGGCAGTTTTGGGTGGGTACCTCCCATGGCCTGAACCGAATGGATCGGAGAAGCGGAAATTTTTCGCACTACCTTATAAATGAACATATTGTTCAGCTGGGAGAAGTTGCTTCGGGGACTCTCTGGGTAGTGACAGGGCAGGGACGTTTGCTGCAATATGACCAGCAGAAAAATCAGTTCCTACCATTTATGGATCCTGAGCTCGGAATAGAACTCTCGAGTGTGGCCAGCTTTGTTGAAGACGATGACCGAAACCTATGGATAGCTACCTCCCAGGGTTTTTATTGTGTTAACTCTTTAAGGAATACGGTCCAGTTTTTTGGTTCCATGTATGGATTTAAAGGATCAAGCAGCCCTTACTTTGCCTCTGCTTTCAAGAGTAGTAATGGTTATTTACTCTTCGGGGGAAGACAAGGGTACTATAAGCTGGATCCTAAATTGTTGCTGGCAATGAGGAAAAATTCCGTTCCCCTGCTGCTATCTCAGCTATCTGTTGCTAACAAGCGAGTCATTGCTGGTCCACACAGTCCACTTCAGGAACCAGTCAATACAGCTAAATCCATACAACTTGATTATAATCAAAATACTTTTTCGTTCGATTTTGTAGCCTTCGATTACTCCCAGACAGAACAAATACAATACTCTTTTTATTTAGAAAACTATGAGCCTGAATGGAGAGCAGCCAGTACGGAACATAGGGCCAATTTTTACAACATTCCGCCGGGCGAGTATATATTTCGGGTAAAAGCCGGTACTAACGACTCGGGCTGGACTGAAAAGAGTATAGCAGTCACCATTCACCCCCCTTTCTGGCAGACGTGGTGGTTCCGGCTGCTGCTCCTCATGAGCCTGTTGGGGCTGGCCTTCGTTGCCATCCGCTTCTACACCCGTAGCCGCATGCTTCGACAGCGTCAGGACATGCAGCGCGTGCTGCAGGCGCAGGAAGAAGAGCGCCAGCGCCTGGCCGCTGACCTGCACGATGACCTGGGGGCTACCCTTTCCGCTATTAAGGGACAACTCGAGTCAGTACCCGGTCAGACGCATGAGCTAATGCGGCCCATCGGGCTGATGGACAAAGCCATCCGCGACCTGCGGCTGATCTCCCACAACCTGATGCCCCCCGAGTTCATGACCCTGGGGCTCACAGAGGCTCTTCGTGAGACGACCCAGCGCCTACAGGCCAGTTCGGGCTTGCGCTGCCTCTTCATCAGCTACGGCAAAGAGCAACGCCTGGACCACCCCACCGAGCTAACCATTTACCGCATCATATTGGAGCTGATCAATAACACCATCAAACACGCCAAAGCCAGTCAGGTAACGGTACAGTTAATTTTTTATCCCGAAAATGTCACTTTACTGGTCGAAGATAACGGACGGGGCTACCCCAAAGGGAAACAGAGTTCAGGCATTGGCCTGCGTAACATTCGCTCACGGGTTGACTACCTGGGCGGGCAGCTTTGGGTTGATACAGGAGAAAGAGGCACCACCGTTACCCTGGAAGTACCCATTCGGCAGGTTGTGGTTCAGCAATTGATGCCTGTAAATCTTTTAAATAATCGAGTACCTTAATTTAGCTAACTTCATGAATAACAGCGGAGAAAAACTTTGGGCCGCTATTTATTCTACTCTTAAAATACCCCTTTTGTGGTATTGTTGTCAATAATGGCGTGGACTACTTTTATAGCCATAAAATTACCACCACACAATACCCAAAATCATGCGACTACTTAACCAGAGACACGAAGCTACTCTTGTCTACATTGGTTCTTTTACCAGCATTATCCCACAGGAAGTGATTCGGCTGGAAGCCCAGCGGAATTATACTTTGGTGTATCAGGCCAACGGCAGACAACTTTTAGTATCACGAACTCTAAAGGTTGTAGAAGAAGCCTTGCAGGTCCACATTCCCTTATTACGGATTAGTCGAAAAGAAGCCATTAACCTTATGCATGTACAGAAGCATCTGGAAGATGGTGATCTGCTACTTCATGACCAAAGCAGGGTAACCCCTTCCCGTCGCAAAGTAAAAACCGTAAAATGGCATTTACTTAGAAAGCAACTCTACCATTAAACAGACAGTGCAAGCTTCCTGAAATACGGCCCCTGTTTTAATTTCCCCGAGGCCGATGTACTTTTCGGCCTCGGGGAAACAGTCAACTCAATGCTTTTTCTGCTGTACGTATAGCCCCTCATAGGGCCTGGCCAGGGATTCGGCGAACCCATTCTCAAAACTTTTAACCTCCTCTTCCGAAAGGGTAAGTCGAAGGAAATCTTCCATTTCATAATTGGCCGACGGCATAAAGGGATCAGCCATAAAGACATACGTCAGAGTGCCATCCTCGTTAGCCCTGGAAGGGTACTGCACCCGCACCTTTTGGTAGGCATCAGCCTGGGCACCGGTCATTTTTCCGGATTTGAGAGCACTGTCCCCTGCCTTCCAAAACTTCTCCATATGCCCTTCAAATTGCTGCCGCTTTTCTGGTTTTACATGGTAAATCCAAATTGCCATTGGATCATCCTGCCCGGCCCGCATTTTTGGAGCAGAACCACCCCCGGAAGCTGAAGTGCTACCTGATGGTAGAGTTACCATCCCATTCAACTCCGGCAGGCGCTCATCCGGCAGCAGCAAACTCAGCGACATGCTCTTGAGTTTCCATCCGTTGGTATTTTCATAAACGGAAACCTCCCGCACCGGCGCCTTGGAAAAAGGCCACATGGCCTGCTTGGTCACTACGGCTACCTTCCCTCCCGCCATAGGCTTTATCTCCCGGGAGAGCGTCTTTACATCCGTGTGCAGGCTGTTATTCTTTTTATCCTCTTCCAATTTCTTTCTGAATACAGCCAGTGGCCAGTAGTCTTTAGGGTCGGTACCGTATAGGATGGCATCGCTGGCCATGTTTTTGACCAGTCCATTCACGTCGCCGGTACGCAAGGCCTGGTAAATCTGATCATCCACGGCCTCAACTTCCGAGGCCTTAAACGTTTGTGCCTGTACTCCAAGAGAGGCCAGGAGCATACCTAGTGCGATAAAAGTGGTTTTCATACATTGAACTGGTTAAAATGGTTTTTGAATTCCTACACTACCTTTAACAGAATCTTTCACAACAGCCTCAATAAGTAAAAAGCTGAATAAGAAGCTTTAACTAAAATCAGCTTCTGCTTCAAAGGTGCTTTGGAGCCCTGTTGGTAGTGTAAAATTCCAGTAATAATCAGGTACCTACAATACCCCAAAAGGGGTATTCTTAACCAGCTAAACAACATGTAGTTTTGTAAAGCCTGTCCTTTTTGAAATGTGCATGAACGAAGGCAACTTTAAGAGGGCTGCTTTCGGTATCAGATGCTTATTTTATGCTTTATCCAACTCTGACTTCTTTCTGTTTGCTATTATGACAAGTACCTTCTTCCTCCGTCTTTTCCACCTTCTTGTGCTGCTGTTGGCTGGTGTTCGGGTAGCAGGCCAGCAACCGGTACTAACGAAGGTGGTACTTCCACCGGAAGTACTTTCGGGCGGTATTGCGGGGATAGCACAGGATAAGCAGGGCTTCGTGTGGCTGGCTACCATGGATGGTCTGCACCGCTACGACGGATATAACTACGTTTCATACTACCATGACCCGGCTAATAAGAACTCGCTGGCTGCTAACCGAACTGAGTCTATCTGTATCGCCAGGGACGGCACCATCTGGATTGGTATGTATCAGAACGGCTTGGACCGGTTTGATCCGGCAACAAAAACCTTTACCCATTTTACTCACGATACAAAAGATACCAGGGGCCTAAGTGATAATACGGTAACGGCAATCCTGGAAGACCGGAAGGGCAGGCTGTGGGTAGGTACGCACGGCGGACTTCATCGTTTCGAGCCCGGGAGCGACACCTTTACCCGGTACCGACATAATCCCAGAGACCCGGGCAGTCTAAGCCATGACCATGTACGAGCCCTGTACGAGGACCGGCAGGGTACACTATGGATAGGTACCGGTAGCCCCTGGGAGACAAAGCCTGGCGAGGGCGGTCTTAATCGTTTTAATTCAACTGCCGGTACCTTTACCCGCTATCTGCACAATCCCAACGATCCGCACAGCCTGGTCGACAATAAAGTCAGAGCTATTTACGAGGATAGCCGGGGAAATTTCTGGGTAGGTACTCTTGGCGATGGTCTCCATACCTTAGATCGGAAAAAGGGTACCTTTACCCGCCACCGTTATAATCCGCTTCAACCCGATAAGCTAAGCCGTTCCCCCATTATCGGCAACAACGAAGATGGTATAACCTTTATCCACGAAGATGCCACGGGAGCTGTCTGGATCGGCACCTATGGCAGTGGGGTTAGCCGCTACGACCCAAAGTCAGGAAAAGTGACGCACCATACCAGTACCAGTAAAAACACAATCGGGCTGGATGACAACAGCGCCTGGACGGCCTTCACATCCCGGGAGGGAGTGCTCTGGATTGGCACCCTCTTTGGAAACCTATACCGCACCGATCCCTTGCGGGTGAGCTTCCCCTACCAATCTACCGGAGCCGCGGTACAGCACGTATTTGAGGATGCCTCGGGTACCCGGTGGGCTGCCACCACTAAAGGCCTCAGGCTGTATGACCGATATAGTAGGGAAAAGAAAGACCTGATGGCTGCGCTGCCGGTCAGTTTGCTCAGGGAGCCCGTATGGGCTCTTATAGAGGACCGAAAAGGCACCCTGTGGATTGGTGCCAGAAATGGCCTGTGGCGAAGAGACTCCAATACGAAGACCTTTACCCATTTTGCCCATGCTCCCAAAGTAGCTACCAGCCTGGGTGAAGGAGCCGTACTTTCCCTTTTTGAAGACAATGCAGGTACCCTTTGGGTAGGTACCGAAAAAGGAGGGCTGTGCAAAATGGATCAGAAGAAGGGCACTTTTACCCGCATCCGGAAAAACCCTCTAGACATAGAGAATGAAGTTATAAACTCTGTTTCGACTATTTACGAAGACCGGAAAGGAAACTTCTGGATTGGGGCGTGGGCAGAAGAGGGGGTAAACAGGATTGACCGGGCCACCGGTGCATTTAAGCACTACCTAATTAGCAGTCCTTACATAACGGCTATACAAGAAGATGCTAAGGGAAGAATCTGGGCTGGCTCCTACGGCTACGGACTTCATGTGTACGACCCTGCCCGGGATGACTTTGTCAAATACAAAGACCCCACTACGGGCAAGCATATACTGACGGGGGTTTTGGGCATAAAAAAAGACCAACAGGATAATCTCTGGATAAGTACAACGGAGGGGGTGTTACAACTCGACAAAGCAGGAAACCTGAAAGAAAGGTATGGGGTCGAAATTGGTTTGGATCCAAAAGCTTTCAGCCGACTGGCCCTGCATAGCGGTAGCAGCGGGCATCTCTTCCTGGGAGACAAAGCGGGCTTTTACACCATTCATCCCCCGTCTATTCGGACCAATTCCCGCCCTCCCCAGATCGTCTTTTCCGGTTTTCGATTGATAAATAGGTCTGCAAAGGAGGATGGAGGGCCTAACGTAGCCATGGAACCGGATAAGGAAGTAAGTCTGGAGCATGATCAGAATGTATTTGCTATTGACATGGCCGGTATTCACTTCGCCGATCCCGAGCACAACCGGCTTTACTTCATGCTGGAAAACTACGATACAGATTGGCGCCAGGCTACCGTTGAACTTACCGCCTCCTACTACCAGGTACCTCCGGGTCGGTATGTGTTCCGGGTAAAAGCGGCCAGCAGCCAAGGAGTATGGACAGAGAAAACGCTAATGATTCGGGTACACCCACCTTTCTGGCAGACGTGGTGGTTCCGGCTGCTGCTCCTAATGAGCCTGTTGGGGATGGCCTTCGTTGCCATCCGCTTCTACACCCGTAGCCGCCTGCTTCGACAGCGTCAGGACATGCAGCGCGTGCTACAGGCGCAGGAAGAAGAACGCCAGCGCCTGGCCGCTGACCTGCACGATGACCTGGGCGCTACCCTCTCCGCCATCAAGGGACAACTGGAATCTGGTCAAATCTCTCAGGATGGCCCAGGTAAACCCATTGCTCTGATGGACAAAGCCATCCGCGACCTGCGGCTCATCTCCCACAACCTGATGCCCCCCGAGTTCATGACCCTGGGGCTCACAGAGGCTCTTCGTGAGACGACCCAGCGCCTGCAGGCCAGTTCGGGCTTGCACTGCCTGTTTATCAGCTACGGAAAGGAGCAGCGCCTGGACCACCCCACCGAGCTGACCATCTACCGCATTGTGCTGGAGCTGATCAATAACACCATCAAACACGCCAAAGCCAGCCAGGTAACGGTACAGTTGATTTTTTATCCCGAAAATGTCACTTTACTGGTCGAAGATAACGGCCGGGGCTACCCCAAAGGGAAACAGAGTTCAGGCATTGGCCTGCGTAACATTCGTTCGCGGGTAGATTATCTGGGCGGGCGGCTTTGGGTTGATAGCGGTGAGCGCGGCACCACCGTTACCCTGGAAGTCCCCCTTACCAAACCACACAATGATCAACAGCTCAAACCGCACCACCACCCTACTAATAGCGGATGATCATCAGCTATTTAACGATGGACTCCGAAACTTACTTACCTACGAAGGGAGCCCCTTCCGGGTCTTAAACCAGGTGTACTCGGGCACAGAGGTAGTACCGGCCGTTCACACCTTACAACCCGACATACTACTCCTGGACATCAACCTGCCCGGCCGCAACGGCATCGACATAGCCCGGCAGGTAGTACGGGAGTTTCCGCAGGTACGGGTGGTAATCATCTCCATGTACAGCTACCAGAAGTTTGTCAGTGACCTCAAAGACCTGGGCGTAGCGGGCTACCTCCTCAAAAGCGCCTCCCAGCAGGAGCTGGTCCACTGCCTGCAGCGGGTAATGGCAGGTGAGCGGTACTTCGATGAGAAGGTATACGGCAATGGGGGTGCCCTGCACGAGGAGGACGAGTTTATCAAGTGCTACAAGCTCTCCCCCCGCGAAACCCAGATCATCAGTCTGATCAAACAGGGTGTCTCAACGCACGAGATAGCCGAGCGGCTTTTTCTATCGGAGGAGACCGTGAAGACCCACCGCAAAAACATCTACTACAAGCTCGACATCAAGAGCGTGGCGGAACTCGTCAACTTTGCCAACGAGCATGGGCTGTAGCAGATAATTTACTACCTCTCTGCCCCTGGCCGGTGTCTCGGCCGACCCTGGTTCTATCTGATGTGCCTGGCGTCCGGCCAGGTACCTACCAAACTATCAGGCTCGATCAGCCACGCAAGTCGGGCTTTTGATTAGCTTTCTACTTCCTATAAAAGCTCTTACAGGGCACTACATTGTATTGGTCAGGAATAGTGAGTCCTCTGCAAAATACCCTGTTTAGGGTATTCCTTTTCAAAAAGCCGCTTCCTACTTTTGAAGCATCCTCAGAAATAATTTGTCCACACTATGAAGGTAACACCGTTACCAGCACTGTTATTTCTCCTGGTTTGGGCTACTTTATGCAGCGCCCAGACTGACCTCCACTTTGAGCACCTGTCTACCCAGCTGGGCCTTTCCCAGAGTACCGTCCGGAGTATTTACCAGGACCGCGAAGGCTTCCTGTGGTTTGGTACCCACAACGGCCTGAACCGCTACGACGGGTATACCTTTACGGTATACAAGCCTGATCCACGCGATCCAAAGCATACCTTCCACCACAGCATTATCACCGACATCATGGAGGACCGGAAGGGCAAACTGTGGGTAGCTACACTGGGCGGGGGGCTGCACCTGGTGAACAAGCGAACCGGCATAGTTACTGCCTACCCCATCGTTCACAAACAGGATGCCTACTGGAACACCCTGTTTACCATACTGGATGATGCCGGGAATTGCCTGTGGCTGGCCACCGGCAATGGCCTGGCCTGCTTTGACCCCGAAACCAGACATTATACCCTCTACCCTACCCAAAAGTACCTGACGGCCCTAACCGAAGATCCGGCGGGAAGGCTGTGGGTAGGCGGGCTACAGGGGGTGCACCGGTTCGAACGTGCCACTGGTAAATTTACACCGGTCGTGCTGGACCATTCTCTGAGCAATCAACCCTTTATATCCTCCCTGCACCTGGATGCGCAGGGGGTACTGTGGGCGGGTAGCCTGAACGGGGGCGTATGGCGGCTGGATACCCGCCACAGTTCCCCGCAATTTCAGCGCTATAATCCTCAGGGCAAGCTAACTAAGGCCATCCGGTACAATGGTATTATCTCGGGTAAGCAGGGGAACATCTGGCTGGCAACCGGAGAAGGACTACAACGTATAGATCCAAAAACAGACCAGGTCATTACCTACGAGTCTAATCCTGCCCTGCCCGGTACACTTAGCAACAATAATATTCAGTCGCTGTACCAGGACCGCCTGGGGAACCTCTGGGTAGGAACCAACAGTGGTGTCAACAAGGCATCTGCCAATAGTAAACAGTTCCACACCTACCAGATTATCCCTACTGGTTCTTCCATTAGCCTGAACAACAACTACATCAATACCCTGCTCGAAGACCATACCGGTACTATCTGGTTAGGCAGTAATGCCGGCAGCATGGACGGCAGCTTCCAGAACGGACTCTACCAGTTTGATCCCAAAACGAAACAGGTAAAACAGGTCCGGGTTGATCCGTCCGTACCGGACTCTCCGAACAACCGGGCCGTGTGGAGCCTGATGCAGGACCGGCAGAACCGCCTCTGGATTGGGGCACAGTTAGGCTTGTACAGGTACGACTACGTTACAGCCCGATTTATACGCTATAAAGTCCCTTTTTCGGTACGACGAATGGCGGAGGGGCAGGATGGCACCCTCTGGCTCGCCAGCACCAGTGCGGGCGACTCGGCCGTGATTGCTGCTTTTAGTCCCGAGCGTTCGCAAATTGTCTATTATCCTTACAATGAAAAAGGGGAGAAAAGCCTGAACAGCCCCTTCCTGTACGACATACTTCCCAGCCGTGATGGGTCCATTTACATAGCCACCGGAGGAGGAGGTATTAACCGGCTTAATCCGCGGACGGGCCGCTTCACCCACTACCTGCCCGGCTCTGGGTCCTCAACAAACACCCTTAGTGACAAGGAGGTACACTGTCTGTATGAGGATGAAGTGGGAATGATTTGGGCCGGAACCGGACACGGAGGCCTGAATAAACTGGATCCCCGTACCGGTACATTTACCTTTTACACAACCCTGGATGGTCTGCCAAGTAACCGTATTTTGAGTATCCTGGGCGACCGGAGGGAAAACCTATGGATGGGTACGGCCAACGGCCTGTGCTGGTTTACCCCCACCACTAAAGCCTTCCGCTCCTATGATATACAAGATGGCCTGCCGGACAATGAATTCAATTCACGCGCTGCCTACCGACACCAGAATAAACTCCTGTTCGGTACCCGGAATGGCTTCATGGCCTTCTACCCCGATAGCCTCAGAGATAACACTACCCCACCGGCCGTTTTTATAAGCGGCCTGTCGGTGATGCGTAAACGCCGCGAGCTACCGCCGGATCAGCTTGAACTTCCTTACGATCAGAACTTTCTTTCCTTTGAGTTTGTGGCCCTCAGCTACGATGTACCTCTTAAAAACCAGTACGCATTTCAACTGGAAGGAGTAGACAAGGACTGGGTTTACAGCGGTACGCGCCGCCTGGCCAGCTACACCAGCCTCCCACCCGGCCGCTATACCTTCCGCGTCAAGGCATCCAACAGTGACGGTTACTGGAACGAGCAGGGAGCAAAGCTAGCTATCATCATCCATCCTCCCTGGTGGCGGACGTGGTGGTTTAGGCTGCTGCTGTTCGTTGGCCTGATGGGTGCTGCCTGGTTAGGACTCCGCCTCTACACCCAAAGCCGGCTCAACCGCCAGCGCCGGGAGATGCAGCGTGTGCTGCAGGCGCAGGAAGAAGAGCGACAGCGCCTGGCCGCTGACCTGCACGATGACCTGGGCGCTACGCTCTCGGCCATTAAGGGACAGCTCGAGTCGGTGCAGCCGGAGTCCAGGGGACTGAACCGGCCCATCGGGCTGATGGAAAAGGCCATCCGAGACCTGCGGCTGATCTCCCACAACCTCATGCCTCCCGAATTCAATAAGCTGGGGCTGACCGAGTCGCTCCGGGAAACGGTCCAGCGGGCGCAGGCCAGCAGCGGGTTGAAGTTCCACTTCATCACCTACGGACCGGAGCAACGCCTGGACCAGGAAACCGGGCTCACCCTTTACCGCATCGTGCTGGAACTGATCAACAACACCATCAAACACGCCCGCGCCAGCCAGGTAACGGTGCAGCTTATTTATTACCCTGACCACTTCACGCTTCTCGTTGAGGACGATGGCAAAGGGTACCCACAGGACCGGGGGAGCGCCGGCATTGGCCTGAGGAACATCCGCTCGCGGGTAGACTACCTGCACGGCCGGCTCCGGGTAGACACCGGAGCCCGGGGCACTACCGTTACGCTGGAAGTACCTCTCAACAGGGCCTCCCATGATTGGGAGGGAAAGCCGTGGAACGACCACTCGCATAGCTGATGGTAGCTGCTCCAAGAAAAGGAAAGACAGTTCCATAGAGTTGGGTGTGAAGTACGTGTGTATTCTAAAATATATCAAACCTGCTGATTATCATAGGTAATCATTCCTAAGAATACCCCTTTTGGGGTATTGCCGGGCTGGTACCGACTGCTCTACTTTTGCGGAGACTTTACATCCTTTAGCTCTCTTAACCATTACTAACATCCTATTTTATGTCTACACGTCTCCTCTCTATCCACATCAGGTACTGCTTATGCCTGATGGCCTTGCTCGCAAGTTTTTCCTTTGATGCCAGCGCCCAGTCCATTGATGCCAGCTTCAACCCCACTGATGTTGGATTTAACTTTGGTGATGGATTTAATGGCATCGTTCAAGCCATTGCCGTACAAAGCAACGGTAAGATTTTGATAGGAGGGCAATTTTCTACTTATAACGGCATAGGCAGGAATAATATAGCTCGTCTGAACGCTGACGGGACTCTGGATGCAAGCTTCAATCCCGGAACGGGAGCTAATGGCAGTGTTTACACCCTAGTTGTACAAAGTGACGGTAGGATTCTGATAGGGGGAGAGTTTGGCTCTTACAACGGCACTTATTATAACAATGTTGCCCGATTGAACGCTGACGGAAGTCTGGATCCGAGCTTCAATCCCGCCCCTGGTGCTGCTGGTGCCGTTCGCACCCTAGCCATACAAAGTGACGGAAAGATTGTGATTGGAGGGGAATTTACTAGCTACAATGGCACAGCAAGGAACAGAATTGCACGCCTGAATGCGGATGGAAGTCTGGACCTAAGCTTCAACCCCGGGACGGGAGCTAACAGTATTATTTACACCCTTGCCGTACAAAGTGACGGAAAGATTATGATAGGGGGATACTTTACAACCTACAACGGCACCGCAAGGAACAGAATAGTACGTCTAAATGTTGATGGAAGTCTGGATACAGGGTTTAACCCCGGAACAGGAGCAACAGGACCAAACGTTTTCATTAATGCCCTAACCATACAAAGTGACGGAAAGGTTGTGATTGGAGGGGAATTTACTAGCTACAATGGCACCGCAAGGAACAGAATTGCACGCTTGAACGCTGGAGGAAGTCTGGATACAGGGTTCAACCCCGGGACGGGAGCTAATAGTTCTATTCACACCTTAGCCCTACAAAGTGACGGAAAGATCTTGCTTGGAGGAGATTTTGTCTCTTATAACAGCACCGGAAGGAACAGAGTTGCTCGTATCAATAATACTTCATCTATCAGCGCTCCCACTGTTACCCTAGGTACTCTCCCCGCTATCTGTCAGGGAGCTACTTCTTTTGAGAT
Organism: Telluribacter sp.; assembly: GCF_035998675.1. Taxonomy (NCBI): domain Bacteria; kingdom Pseudomonadati; phylum Bacteroidota; class Cytophagia; order Cytophagales; family Spirosomataceae; genus Telluribacter; species Telluribacter sp. The sequence goes on along the minus strand of NZ_DASYHI010000008.1, from coordinate 136,142 downwards.
CCCCTATACGGCTACTACCAATAATCCGGATCGGTACACCGTCACCGGCACCGGAGTCAGCGCAAACCAAACTGGTAGCCTCATGGGGACTTCGGGTACTTTTACCGTTAGCATTGAGCCTGCCAACTTTACTGGCAGTTTTTCGCTTGTAGTCACTAACATCAGTACTGGTACTTCCTCTGATCCTATAGCTGGAACGGTTACCGTTTCTCCCGCTTCTGTGGGTGGTACCGCCACCGCAACGGAAGCCGCGGTCTGCTCTGGTACGGGTACTACTATCAGCCTTAGTGGCCAAAGCGGTAGCATTCAGTGGCAAAGCTCCACTGACAATAGTAGTTGGAGTGATATACCAGAAGCCACTGGCACCAGCCTCAATACTGGTCCCCTTTCCCAAACGGTTTACTACCGCGCTAAGCTTACCAGCGGCAGTTGTGCTGCTGCCTACTCAACGGTGGCTACCGTAACGCAAACTACCGCGCCAACCATTAGTATCACTCCGGAGGGGCCCGGCATTGACTGTAAACACCCGGAGGTACCTCTTAGTGTTACTTCCTACGGATATTCGAGCAAGATCAGTAACAGTATATTCAGTGGACCCGCTGTAGGCTACCAGACCTTCAGTGACTACTCTGCTTTTACTTCCGTTTCTGCTGCTGGCCTTTATTCGGTTACAGTCACCTGGGCCAACGGCTGCACCGGTTCAGCCACTCATGAAGTACAGGAATTCCGAGCCTTCCCTGAGTTCCAATTTACCAAGAGCGGTGACCTGGGCTGCGGTAACACCTCCGTCAAATTAAACGTAGAGTTTCCAGAGTCAGACGCTACCTATGATTTCTCTGGTCCTGGTTTGCCCGAGCTTTATAATAGAAATATTGGTTCAATCGACGTGAATCAACCAGGTACTTACTCAGTCCTTGTCACTAACAGCCGAGGCTGTCAGAATACGGCTGAAATTCTTGTAGAATCTGGCCCTTCTGCCTTTACAGTTACCGGGGGTGGAAATTTTTGCGTAGGTGGCTCAGGCGTTGAAGTAGGCTTGGACGGCTCCCAAACCGGTGTAACCTATCGGCTTTACCGCGATGGGGGGGCTATTGGAACCGCCATGGAGGGTACAGGTAGCGCCTTCAGCTTTGGCACATTTACTCTACCAGGAAATTATACCGTTCAGGCTACGTCCGGGACTTGTGTACAAGCTATGACGGGAGCCGTTTCCGTTGAGCAATCAACTCCACCGGGTCTTAGTCTTATGCAGCATGGAGAGTTAGGCTGTAACATTTATTCAGTCGGCATTGAAGCGGTTAGCACATTTCAAACTAAAATAGTTAACTATCAATTTAGTGGTCCCCAGGTCGATCATCATAATTTTGGCTATGACAATTATTCTGCTCTTGCAGGTGTGAGTAAGGCTGGCACTTATTCTGTTAGTGTTACCTGGGCTAACGGATGTATCGGCACGGCTAGCATTGAAGTTTTGGATCGCAAAGATCTACCCGTCATTACACTAACCAAGAGCGGTGACCTGGGCTGTGGCAACACTTCTGTAACCCTGTCGGTAGTGCACGACCCTAATGAACTACTTACTACCTATATGTTCGCTGGTCCTGGCGTTGGTCTGTATGACAACAGATCCGGCTCTATTGTGGTGGACCAACCTGGTAGCTATTCGGTAACGGTTACCAACTATTACGGCTGCGATAATAAAGCCGATATTGTAGTGGAATCTGGTCCGGCTGCCTTTACTGTTACTGGTGGTGGTAGCTTTTGTGCCGATGGTCCCGGAGTATCAGTTGGCCTTGATGGATCCCAAACGGGTGTAACCTACCAGCTTTACCGCGATGGCCAGGCTGTTGGCACTGCTATGGAGGGCACGGGCAACAACCTGGATTTTGGTAAGGTTAAAGAAACCGGGGTTTATTCTGTAAAGGCTAGTGCTGGCTCTTGCCTTCTGATTATGACAGGAGAAGCCTCCGTGCAGCAAACAACCGCTCCAACGCTAGACTTCTTCTCCACCGGAGATATTACCTGTAATTCTATAAATGCGGAATTGAAGGTCTATCCGGCATCATCGTCCGAAGTTACAAACTACGCCTTTGCCGGACCTTTTGTTGCCTATTCAGGAATTGAAAACACCTCGGCTTTTGCCAGTGTGGCCGCGGCTGGTACGTACACAGTGACGGTGACCTGGGCCAATGGTTGTATCCGTACGGCCTCCGTAGAAATCCTGGATCGCACTGCTTTGCCTGAACTCATCCTGACTAAAAGTGGTGATCTGAGTAATGCTTCCCCAACGGTAACTCTTACGGCTACTCTCGATTATAGCTATACATATGAGTTTAATGGACCGGGCATTGTATCTAAAGAAAACAATACGGCTACGGTAGATCAACCTGGAATCTATCAGGTTACCGTTATAAACCTATTTGGCTGTCGAAATGTCGCCGAGGTTGAGATCAAAAATCGTCCAATTCCCACCATTACCCTGGGTACTGTCCCCGCTATCTGTCAGGGAGCTACTTCTTTTGAGATCCCCTATACGGCTACTACCAATAGTCTGGATCAGTACACCGTCACCGGCACCGGTATTAGCGCCAACCAAACCGGTAGTCTCACGGGTACTTCGGGCACCATCACCGTCAGCATTGATCCCGCCACTTTTACTGGCAATTTTACACTGGTAGTTACCAATAATGCTGAAGCAATTTCTTCTGCGCCCATTGAAGGACTAGTTACTATCACCCCTGCGACCACCTATTATGCCGATGCGGACGGCGATGGCTGGGGTAATGAAGCCGTTACAATTCAAGCCTGTGAGGTTCGGTCTGGTTATGTAGAAAAAGCAGGGGACTGCAACGATGGGGACAATACCATGTACCCCAGTGCACCCGAGCTCTGTGATGGTAAGGACAACAACTGTAATGGAGAAGTAGATGAAGGCGTACAGCAGACCTTCTACGCCGATGCCGACGGGGATGGCTTTGGCAATGCCACTACTACGGTACTGGCCTGCTCAGCCCCAACAGGCTATGTGGCACAGGCGGGAGATTGTAATGATGGGGACAACACCATTTACCCCGGTGCCCCCGAACTGTGCGACGGCAAGGACAACAACTGCAATGGTCAGACTGACGAAGGCCAGGGCATAAGCTTCACTACTCAACCGCCCGCCTACGCCACCGCTTGTGTGGGTACCAGCATCACGGTCAGTATAGTCGTGGTTGGTACTAATCTGCAGTACCAATGGCTCAAAGACGGTAAAAAACTAAATGGCCAGACAACTGCTACGCTCACCCTCAGCGGCATTCAGAGCAAAGACGCCGGTACGTACGCCTGCGCCGTCACCAGCCCCTGTGGTAGCGTCACCTCCACGGACTATATCCTCAGTGTCAGCCCTGTTACAGCTATTACCACCCAGCCCATGGCCAGTCTGTTGGCCTGTCCCGGTAGTATCGCCACTGCATCTGTAACAGCAGTGGGAGGGAACCTTAAGTACCAATGGTACTGGGGTGAGTCATCCGCGGGTAGCCCGGTAGCAGGACAGACTTCGGCTACCCTTTCTCTAACGAATGTACAACCTTCTCAAACTGGTAAGTACTACTGTGTCATAACGGGAGACTGCGGAACAGCTACATCAACTCCTTTTGAACTTAGCCTAAAGCAACCTACTGTCATTACCACCCAGCCACCTGCAACTCTGGCCCGCACACCTGGCTCTTCGGCTACCCTGACGGTTGTTGCGTCGGGCACCAACCTGAAATACCAGTGGTACCTGGATGGCAAGAAAATTGGTGGGCAAACTTCACCTACTTTACTGCTGGACAAGCTGAAAGAAAAAGACAGTGGAACTTACAGATGTGAAGTTTCCGGTGACTGTGGCATTATTACTTCTACGGCCTGTATACTCACGGTAAGTACTGCATCCGGTGCCCGATTAGCCGCTTCTGTAGACGGAGAGCTACTTCCCTTAGTGGTAGAAGTATTTCCCAACCCTACCGTTACCAGTACTGTGAAAGTCTTGATTCAGGGGGCAGCTCAAAAGCAGGTACAACTCCAGGTATTGGACCAAAGCGGAAGAATCCTTGTTGAACAGGAGTTGAAAATACAGAACCAGCAGCATACCGAGCAACTTGATCTGACACATGCCCCGGCGGGGCTACTCCTGTTAAGGGTAAATACAACCGAACAAAGTCAGGTCCGGAAGTTGATAAAACAGTAAGTAGTAAAGAGGTTAGAATATTAATGAAGAAACATGAGTCATCCCGGAGTTTAGGGGTGGTGTAAAAAAGGGGAAACCTTCCGAACTTAGTGTTGTGAAGCAAGTTAAACGCATTTAAATTTTGCTGACCATCTTGATTAGGTACTGGTCATTCCAACCTGCCATTTTTCTTAGGTTCTTGATGCTTTCTTTGTCATTGACCTGATTGAGAAGTTGTAAGGCTATTTTTCGCACCGTTTCCATGTTTTACGGGGCATTCTCCGTTTTGGTACGCTGAACATCTTCCAGGAAAACGACATCCATCATCCAGTGGAGTTGATTTTCAATGCCCCTGTGGCTGCTTACGGCCTGGTTGAATTCCCAGGGCGTAAGTAGCAAATCGCTTAGATAGTAGCGATGCTCAGTACTGATTTTACCCCTTATGTCTCGTTGGGACTCCACCCTGCTTGTTTTCAATGCTCTTCTCGATTCGGGATTGAAGTCGGTAGTAAGCGGCTTCTGCCCTGATTCGTGTAGTGCCTTGTTGAGTCTATCCATGTTATCCGGGGCTGGATCCACCCACAATTTTATAGTACTGTCGGTCCTGGCCTGTTCATAAGCGTTGATAGAAAAGCTACCAAAGGCCAGATAGCGTACCTGATGTGCATGCAACTGATTGAAGATTTCAACCTTGTCGTTGTCAATAAAATTGATGGGGTGGTTCATGATCGCTTGCGGGAAGAGTTACTAGATCAGTATGTACAGGCAGGACCTTTTACAGGCTTTGGTAGAAGGCTTTCAATACAAATAGTCTGAACTCCTGAGGAAGCCCGAACCACTCGTCAACGGACATCTGCGCCCTGATCTTGGGAACCGTTATCAGTTCATCGTCCCGCTCATCCGTCACTATCCGGCAGGGCTGCAAAGCATCTTCTCCATAAGTCTGGTAGAGGTATGACAGGGAACATATCTCTCCGTTTTCTTTTGTCAGGTTCATCAGTAAATGGTATGGTTCGTTGAGTATTTTGAGAGGGTCATTTGAACAGAAATGAGCGAATGGAATATTGGATGCGATTCAGCTTTCTCTATCCTACTTATCAACTCTACATCAAATTTGTAATGACCTTGCTCACATGAAAGGACAAAAGTATAATTTTGTATTTTAATTTTTAATTTATGAATAAAATGAATTATTTCTCTTTTGGAAATTGCCTAAGTGTCCTTTTTATACTGGTTGTCAGTCTGGTACAGGCCCAACCAGCTATGAAGCAGAGGGAGGAAATCAGGAAGCTGATCCGGGAGGATATGAGTCCGGTGGAGGTGCTGGAAAACTATATTTTACTAGGGTTGACAGATAGTACCTGTCTGAATGATATACCGGGTATTTGTCCGCTGAAACAGGATGAAAGCCCCTACGTTACCTCACGCTATGGCAGACGTATGCATCCCTTGGATGGTGTCTATAAACAGCACCAGGGACTGGATCTGGCTTGTTCCCGTGGTTTTCAATTTGTCTATGCCACGGCCAATGGACAGGTAGTCAGGTCCGGATATCAGAAAGCATTGGGGAACTTTATAGTAGTAGACCATCCGAGTGGCTACGAAACCGTGTACGGCCACCTTAGTGCCTTATACGTATAGAAGGGAGATACGGTGGTGGCTGGGGAGGTGATTGGTGTGATGGGACAATCCGGGCGGGCTACGGGTACCCACCTCCATTATAGCGTGCGTAAAAACGGTAAAGTAGTAAACCCTGCTCCTTACCTGGAACTCTACGAACTGTACTTAAAAAGTAAAGACGCCCTGAGGGCGTCCCGGATCAATTATTGAAAGTACCTGTTAATCCACCTGCTAACTTTTGGCCAGGTTGGCCTTCATAGCATTCAGCGTTTGATTATGCGTTCTTATATCCCGTAATTTATCCAGAGCCATATTGATCAGCTCCTCCGAATAATATAGTTTGTCAAAGTCGTATCCATTTCGCTCCACCGCCCGCTTAAAGGTCATCATGGTCGGAGCAGTACCTTTCCCATCTTTTAGCGCCTGGTACTGCAGATAGCTAATGCCATAGGGTTCCAGAAGTATTTTTTCGCTGGGTTTTTTATACATTCGATCAGCCTCCTCAGCGGTTAGCTCACCGCTTTCCCGCTTGGCCACGGCGATTAATTGCAGACAAAGGGAAAACACCAGCTTATTGAAAAAGGATAAAGCTTCCTGATCCGAATAGATCTCGTCCAGGTTGCGGTGAATTTCAGGATTGGATGTCATGGAATGAGCATGTTAAATAGGAACATAGCGATTGGATGCCTAAAATTAAAAATCTTTATGGGTAATTAAGTATTTTAAAATAAAAAGTAGAAAATAATTATTTATTAAATGTTCCCGCAGGAGGTCTCAGAGGTTACTGGGCTTTGACCACTATAATTCCCTTATCCAGAAGCAACGGCACATTCCCGACCGGGGTAACAGCATAGTAGTAGCTCCCCTCCTCTTCGTATTTTAAAGGATAGGTACTGCCGTTCCTGTACTGCATAAACAGGCCTCCGCCCTTTTCATAGATAGTGAGCCCTCTATCGGCCTTGGCTATCCGTTCCCAAGTTCCCAGGTATTCGGTCTCCAGACTGTTTCCCTGACTTGGCCCCTCTTTTGTTTCGCAAGCCAGCAGTACTGACACTAGTAGTACCATGGTTACCACTCTCACACACTTTACTATCATAAAGCTCTATTTTAAGTACCAGAAAAACTGCCGGAGTACAAACAACTATATATCAGATTATAAATTTAGTATTTTATAAATAAATTTCATACAGTTTACCAAAAATAGAAAAGTGACACGGTGTCACTTTTAGTAGTATCTATTTAATAGACTCCATCAGTGCCGTTGCTTTGTCTATTATTTCCTGGAGTACCTCTTTCTGAGTTAGATCCTTTTCGATTAATGACTTCAGGTCCCGTTGAAGCTTTTCCGCAACCGGTTCCCGGGGAGCCGGTTCACTTCCTTTAGAAGTACCGGCCTGGGGTTTATCCTGTTTGGCAACTCCCTTAATCAAGGCTTCGATTTCCTTGCTCTTTCCTGTTTCCTCATCCTCCGGATTTGCTTTCAGATCATTCAGGCTTTTGAAAGCCTTGGGTAGTCTTTCCAGTACCTTGTCAAGTTCTTCCTGGGATTCAATGGGCCTGCCTGGTTTCTCCTTTGAAAGTACTTTGGCCGCTGCCCTGGGCAGCTTCGCTTTGCCCGTAAGTACTTCTTTCTTCAATTCTGGTGAAAGTTCCTCTACTCCTTTGGCATAATCCGAATCGCGTTTGATGGTACGGGTACTAACCTGGTACTCATCGGCCAGCTGCTGGGCTACATTGATCCGGTCCGAACGGTTCTCTTCTTTCATCTTATTGTACCGAAGCCCTCTCAGATAGGATGCCTGCTCAGGAGTCAGGTTCCGCCGCCCCAGCTGGTAGTTGATCATGTAGTCTCTGACCTGATTCATATCCTCAAAATCCAGGATATTGATCCGGTAATCGAGGCCATGGCGCTGGGCCAGATCGTACCGGTTGTGCCCGTCGATGAGCACGTATATTTTTCCGCTGCTATCAGCATCCCCTACCAGCTCCCGGGATGCACTTTTGGGAGCCAGCCCGTTCAACACTACCTCGGGAGTAGTCTCCCAAATAGTCAAAGGATCCTTGATACCATTTGTCAGCAGGTTACTTTCCAACTGCTGGGACTCCTCGGCCCGAAGAGGCGGGATCAGGCTTCGCAGCTCCGGTAGTATAATTAAATTTGATTTTATAGCCAGCTCGTGGGTAAACACAGCAGGCTTTAGATCAGCAGTTTTTTCCTTCAACTTATCAAGCGCTCGGGTCTTGGCCATGGGTTTAGCGATTTAAGAGTTCGGTGGCGAGTGTTTTGTATTGAATCCAGGGAGTGGAACTGGGGTCACTGGTGTACAGGTCTTCCTTAGCTACCTGCGATTCCTTGATGACCTTAGACTGGCTGATGATGGTATCAAATACATGTACTCCTTTGAAAGAGCTCTTGATGTGCTCCATCATATCCGCATGCAGATTAAGCCGCTTATCGATCATCGTAAATACAAATCCCTTGATGTTCAGCGTAGGATTGGCGTAGGTACGAATATCGGAGATGTGGTTGAGCAGGTTGGATACGCCATGGTAGGCCGAGGCCTCAGCCTGGATCGGAACGATACAACCATCGGAAGCCACCAATGAACAAGTAGTACAGATCCCCAGGCTGGGCGGGCAGTCGATCAGAATATAGTCGTACTGATTCCTGATCTGATTGATCTTGATGGTCAGCCTTCTTTCCGATCCAATGGCATTGGTCAGATCACTCTCCCGGGCGGCCATCCGGATATCCGAAGGAGCCAGATCCAGATTATCAGCAATAGCTACTACCGGAATATTAATATCGGTCAGCAGACTATCAATGATCTGTTGTTTGGGCTCGTGAATGTTATAGCACTGAGAGAGGTTCCCCTGCGAATCCATATCAATCATAAGTACCTTCAGACCGTACAAACTCAACGCCTTGGCCAGGTTAATAACCGTCGTAGTCTTCCCTACCCCACCCTTATGGTTAACGATAGAGATAACCTGCGCGGGCTTTTTACCCGTATCAAAGGCATCGGTATAGCCATACTGCCTGAGTACCTTTTCTATGGCCGCAAAATGTTTGGCTGGTATGTTGGTAGCATTGGACAGTAGTGCCTTGGAAAGCGTCTGGGGAGGAATGCCGGCTTCTTTTTCAAGGGGAGGAATTTTCAGCCCCGGCCGGGACCGAATAAATTCAACGATCTTTTCCTGAGTGATCATGTGTTAGATATAAATATCTCTAATTGTTTATTCGTAAAGATAAAAAGGAGTTATTTATATCCAAGGTATTTTCAGTAGTTTAACGCTAAATCTTTTGAGCTACCAAGGGTAATATTAAAAACAATACCAAGAGCAACGAGCACTGTTCAAACTTATTCCGATGAATCTCTGGTTAGAAGTTGAAAATATGTAATTATCCAGACTACTTAATAACTTAATAGACATTATACCTTAGATAATGACGTTAGGCTGAACGAGTACTTCCATTGATTTTAGTGGCGCACTTTAGTAATGCGCCAAACCGGCAGCGCTATTTCTAACACTTAATGAATAAGGGTAAACCTGATGACCAACAAACAATGGAGCAGCAGGAGACAGCTTGATTTGTGATAGTGCAGGATGTGAAATGGCAGCTCAACGGTGTGTTTGAGAGGTAAAAATAATCCCTTTGGGCTTTCACTGTTTAAGTAAACATTGATATTGATTTACAATATCACGAAAAACTCCGGCCGGTTGGCGGGAGTTTTTTTGTTGTGTCTGAACTATCTATTGTGCGAGTAGCTCCGGGCTAGCTACTCGTAAAAAATTATTTTCCATTGATATCTATAAATCAGGTAGAAGGGGAAACGACGCGGCTTTTATCTATACTTTCCATACCATTTGTTGGTAACAAAGGCTATTTTCTTTGATAGCCTGATGAATTAACCCAGACGCACAAGTGCTGTTGAGGTGGTGCCGTCTTTTCGTATCTATATAATTTTTTTAATTTCTGTTTTATTAGGGTAGCAGGTTGGTGGAGGTGATGACTATCTGGGCAGTATTGATCTTATCTATTCATATTTTCTTAACTTAAACTTACCTTAATTTATGAAACAACTATTCTCCAAATTTGTATTAGTGGCAGTGACTGCCTTTTTTCTTGGATGTGAGGGCCCAGAAGGACCGACTGGTCCCGCTGGGCCTCAGGGCCCTCAAGGTACAGCCGGTCCGGCCGGTCAGGTCGGAGCCCCGGGTACAGCAAATGTGTTGTTTTCGCCGTGGGTACCCATAAGCAAGAAGCAACTGTCACAGGATTACTGGAATAAAGCCGATAATATGGCGTCCTTCGCTCTTTCTGGTGATGCTATGACTAAAATACTGACGCAAAACCACCTGGATAAGGGCGTGGTGCTGGTGTACAACCGCTTGACTGGAGGAAAGACCAGGCTCTTTCCCTTGCCGCAGACTTTTATGCTCGCTGAGGGTAATATGATGATGTATAACTTCGATGTTGAACCCGGAAAGGTTAATGTATTTATCCAGTTTTCGAAAGCTATTGACCCAACAAAAATATTTACGGAAGATGAGGATTACCGTGTGGTACTAATTCCGGGAGGAACGTTGTTTCGGATGTCAGGTGAGATAGATTTAAAGAATTACGAAGCGGTAAAGAAGGCATTTAACCTACCGGATTGAAAAAACGATACTACAAAAAAGCCCCCACTGGTAAGCGGGGGCTTTTTTTTGTTTTGTCTGACCAGGTAGTCCGTTCCAGGGGACTGGGGCTTGAAGGCAACGAACGGTTTACCTGGTCAGACTTTGAAAGTACTCCCTGAACTGTGTCTCTCCCTGAGGGATAACATCCCGGACGATGGCTTGAGATGGGGAGCGACTTAGTTCGGCAGGCGGATCGCCGATGCGACCGTTGTAGTTTTTAATTTTTCCCTAGCCCAGCTGATACCTTAGCCTTTTTTCGGAGGCTGTGGTATCAGCGGAGGATTTCAATGAATCGGCCCCACGGGAGCAGGATAAGGTTGTGCCAGTAGGCGCTCCCTGTCCTGTTCCGGTGGGGTCAGTCGGACCGCCGAAGCGGCCGCTTAAGGCGCGGGGACTGGTGCCAGGTCAACGGGTTCTATTTATCAGAACTTCATAAAGAGTAGGTACCTCTATTCCATTACCTCCCACTGTCCTCCTTTGGCTCCTCCCTTACGTTGTAAGAAACCTGCCTCTTTCAACTTCCTGATATTATTCTCTACCGAGGTGGTACTTATCTGTAAAGCAATGGCCATCTCGGCTATGGTAACCGTACGGTCGGCACCAATTAGGCTCAGGATACGGCGCTGGTTATCTCCCAACTTTTCTCCTAACTTTTCTCCCAACTTCCTTTTTTTACGATGAAAGATAACTGTGAAAAGCCCTTCTGTTTTGAATTCAGGAGCCGGTAGACCTTCTCCCTCCAGCTCCTGCCTGATTCGGGCTATGCCTGATCCTACCTGTTCCACCATGTCAATCCGCTCAAACAAACCAAAGATCAAAGGATTACGGCTATGACTTTTAAAGCCAAACTCTATGGGCTTTATGGCACTAACCAACCCACCGGGGTTAGTAATCTCGACCCGATCCGCGAATACCTCTACCACTATACGGCCCCCTTTGTCATAGTAGTCACGGTGCGCCAGAGCATTTATAATAGCCTCCTTGAAGGCTACTTCGGGTATTTCCCATTTTTCCTGACGGGGGCCACCCCCTTTAATCTCGTATCGGATATCAAGTTTACCTTTTAGCCAGGTCATTGTCTGCCGGTACTGCTGCATAAGAGGACCGCCAAAAAACTTATCATCAATAATTTGCGCTTTGGTATTTTCTTCAAAGGCTACACACCGGATTACTGCTTTCTCAATAAACTGTTCAGGTTGCTTTCCAAAGAATAGCACCGCCCCGTTTTTTACCTGTCCGCTAGCCAGAATAAGACGCAAATTATTAATGATCTGGTCACGGCTAATGGCGGCCGAGAGACTTGCTGCCAGTCTAAATTCTTCAAAGGTTTGTATATCCAGGTCTGTCTTCATGTTAAAGGCAGGACAGGCACCTTCGTCAAAGTAGATCCGATCGGACTGCTGAAAGAAATCACGCATCTGCTCAACCGAGATGATCTTCTGCGTATTAGGTCCCTGCCGGACAAAAATGGCACCAGACAGCGTATAAGGCTTTTGAAGACCCGATGGAACTTCGATAACTCCTATCTCCTTGCCTTCTACGCTAACACTATAAAAAGGACAGTACAAGTGGGGCATAATCTCATGAAGGGACTGCTGAACGACGGATTTTCTGGTATTATCAAGGCTAATCCCCTGTATCTGATTTTGATCGTCAACGCCCAGCAAAAGTACACCACCAGCTGCTTTGGCAAAGGCACACACTTCCTCTGCCAGTTCCCGGGGTTTGGACGGAATCCGGACCTTAAATTCAACATTATACCCCTCGCCCGAAAGGGCCAGTGCTTTTATATCATTTTCAGTAAGCATACGAATTGACTTCCATAAAATCTGTTCTGGTAAAAGTAGGGAATAATGTTTGAGCGTATATGCCTTCGGTAGAAGTAAGTTGAATGGATCTCTCCTGCCGCCTAAGCCTTTATTAGACCGTCGGTTTGATACCTTTAAGGATTAGACTGTCTTGTAACAATACGCTCATCTGCCGCCGGATATTCAATTTTTTGAATAAATACTTCTCATCAGGAGAGGAGCCCTTATGTTTCTAATTGTAAAGACAAAAGTGACACCGTGTCACTTTTCTTGCCTTCGCTTCGGTAATAAAGACTTGGCTGTCCGGCTCTTCTGCTCCCTCTTCTCTTCAATATCTTCAATTTTTGATGTCATTACTTTAGGGCAGGAAAAGAGTCCTTGCGCTTCTAAGTGTAAAGACAAAAGTGACACCGTGTCACTTTTGTTGCCTTCGCTTTGGTAATGAAGATCTGGCTATCCGGCGCTTCTCCTCCTTTTTCTCTTCAAATCCCCTACCCTCTAACTCTCCGCTTGTATTAACCTTCCTATGATTTTCGCCTTTGGCTGCGTCGGCCTCTACCCTACTGGCGTTGATGCTTGTCAGCATTTTTTTTAATTCGTACTCCCAGGTAGAGTCAGATCCTTGCCCAAAGGAGGTCTTCGCCTCGGATGAGACTAATAAAGGTACAGGTACGCTTGTAGAATCTAAATCATTAGAAGAAGCCCTGGTAGAATTCTTTAGATTCTCAGAAACCTTAGAGATACCCATTCCCCCACTGTACTTATCGGTACTTAGGAAAGTCCCATTTATCCGCTTTACGAGATTGTCTTTGGAATAGTCACGTCCTAAATCCGAGCCCTTTATTTTAGTACCAGTCTTAGAGTGGATAAAGGTAATGCCGTTTCCTACTCTGCTTTTGTAGCCCTTTTTAAGAAGCAGTACCTGCAGGGACTTTAAATCTGGGCAGGCAGGTAGCAGGTCATCTATATGCCGACGTAGTGTCTCGTGGTAGGTAGTAGCCTTAGCAGCTCCTCTCCCATCTATTTTCAAGGCGTCCATTGGCTTACCAGGTACTAGTCCGTATTTATGTTCCATCTTCCGGCTAAAATGACCCATATCCAGATAATTAAAGCTTGATCTGGCGGTGTTCCTGCCGCTTGCGTGGATCTTGTTGGCTATAATATGAATGTGCTCATGCTTTCTATCTGTGTGCCTGAAAGCGATCAACCCAGTATCCTTGTATCCGAAAAAAGAGGCAAAGTCTTTCACAATGTCCCGAAGTACTTCTTCATTGGGGCTTTCACCCGGAGGAAACGAAAGACTCACGTGGCACACGGGCTTGGTGGTGCGGCTGTTGGCTTTTGCTACATTCGTCATTTCGTCAGCAATCGTCTTAAGACTGATTCCCTCCCCAAAAACCAGGGCATCCACATGCTGATGATAGATCAGTTCTCCACGAGCCTTTGTTTTTTCTTCCTTCTTAGGAGTAGCACGATCAAACATACAATAGGTCAGTGCCCCAGAAAATTAGAGCCTGACTTAGCTATATTTCCGATCACGGGTTAGAGATTTGAGGTGGTACTGTTTTATATAATCTTCCAGTCTTGTTCGCATATCCGCAGTGATTTGCCTGAGCTTAGTTAGATTGCTTGGATTACTCTCCTTCTCTGCTTTCTTCAAAGCTATTTCCAGCTGCCACACCACGGCCTCCATAGCTATGATCAGGCTCTGGCTGTAGGTAACTTCATTTACGGAATAGACCGCCCGCTGAACCAGCTCTTTTACACTGGCTGCCATCTGCTGAAAGTCTTCGGAAATAGGTGCATGATCCTGGGTCTTTTTCGCCAGCAGCAATAGAGTACCCGAGAATCGAAGAAGATTGGTCATCTGCTTTCTTATCCCTTCATCCAGTGGCTTACTCAGGGTAATAGCCTCCCGATTCAACAGCTTTTCCCGGCAGAATACGGAGAAACCGACCGTATGCCCCTCGTATTCCTTTTTGAGTACCTCAATTTCCTTAGTCGTTAACATCAGGGTTACCTTCTGCCTTTTTTCTGCTGGTACTAAAACCGGCCTCCCCCTAGGTTTAACATCCTTATCTTCTTTCATAAAATTCCAATGAGCTATTAAGCGAATTGTTTCCCGTAGGGCAAGCGGTTTTCGCATGAGCAGAATACAACTCCGTTGGATTTCGGCCGGGCGAAAACATAGCTTGCTGAGAGAACATAATTTGATTTAGTAAGGAGTATTGTTTTGGATTTAGTAATCTCATAAAAAGAACTTAGCACAAAATGACATTTAAATCAGCTCTTAGCTTTATAGGACTATTGAAAAGACTTTTAGGAGACCCCCTACTTGTTACCTCCTGGTACCGGTATGTTGGTTTCTGTTCCTTATCTGTTGCCTGCCTGTTAGTCCGTGTTAGCTATGTGTTACCCCTGTGTTATTAAGGAAAAAAACACTATTATTTTATCAAATTTATATTTTAAATTTTGCTTATAAAATTTAAACCTTTCATCTTTGAAGTAGGTTTAAAGATGATGAATGTAGGGATGACAGAAGACCTTAATTATAGCCAGGCAAAGGAACGGCTCTTATTTTTGATTCAGAGTAGGGTCTATAAGGGAAGGTTTGAGCTCCTCTATAAACTCTTCAAAAAGGAGATACATGAACTCTCACTTCAAGGGGCCTCAAAACTAATTTCAAAGGAGTTGGGCAATCCAATCGGAGTACAGACAATCCGCACACTACGCAAAAAAAGCCACCAGCTGAAAAAGAGTGTAGAATCCAATGGGTACACAGAAAGCTCGTTCAGAGGAGTTAGTCCCACGGCAGCCGGTGAGGCTTCTCCAGTAGGGAACTCTACTCCTGGTGTATCAGAAATTGAAAATTTCAAACCAATCGATGTATTCGATAAAGAATACAAAAAGGAGTCATCACTAATCAAGTGGGTTAAATAAAAGAATGTAATTACGAAAATGGCAGAGGCGTCAGCAGTAAAAAAGTTTAACTTCATCATTCAGGCAAAAGGAGGAGTAGGCAAGTCTTTTCTGACCTATTTGATAGCGGTTAAGCACGAAGAAGATAACGGCAGGACGTTTATTGACGTAGATAGCTCCACCAAAACCAGCACTGACCAACTACGCTTCCTGGCTCATCGGGACCGCAGACTGGCCGGAATCGATCTTCTGGATAGCTATAGGAAGATTGCGCGGGATCGTTTATTTGACAGCCTTCAACAATTGGCATTGCTACCAAATCAAACCTTTTATCTTGACTTCGGAGCTCCGGAATCCGAACAGATACCGGCCCTGCTCACTCTGGACCTGGACCAGGACGAGCTCAAGGAATTTGAGCGGTATCTGAATAGTGAAATGGCATTTCACGTGGTGGTAGCGGGTGGTACGGCCTATACCGCCTGCATGGACTACCTGATGAAAATCTACAAGGCGGTAGGCTGCCAGTTTCGTATTGTCATCTGGATAAATACGAACACCTTTCAAACCTTTCCCCAGCAGAAAGAAGATCTTCTGGGACTGGCCAGCAAATGCCAACTCACCGTGGAAAGCTTTGGTGATATGGAACCCAACACGGAGCTGGCTCATAAGATCATAAGAACCATGGAGCGGGGAGAAGGCTGGGATGGAATCCAGTCCGCTGGCTGGTTTGCCAAAACCAAAATGGAAAAAATGGTAAGGGCTATTAGCATGTAGGATATGCAATCTATACAGGAAGTATCTGATGAAGACCTACGTCGAATCTGCGGTTGGTACCAAAAGAAATACGGTATAGCCATGGACACATTGACGGCTACCCTGCTGAACGAGATTCAGGAGCGGGGGCAGTTAAGTACAAGAGCTCAGACGGAAACACTTAAAGAGATGAAGGCCGCAATGAAAGCAATGAAATCCGGACTCAATCCGGTGGCAACGTCTGATCCCAAAGTGGCTTTTGCCTACGGGTTAGGAAAACATACCTGGGCCTGGGCGGGGGTAATGATAGCTGGCCTGTGGGTAGTACTGCAACATGTACGTGAAACAACCACGGCTGAGTATCTCAAGGCAGAGACAATAGTGAAACGCTATCCTGATCTGTATCTGCTCGAACCGGTCATAAAAAATGCCCGGATCGTAGAAAAGAAGCAGGGGATATACCTGGAACTCCCCCCGGCCCGGGAACAGCTTATACTAGGTAAAAACTATCTTATAGACCCAACGGTACAAATGTCCGGAGAGGCCTCAACCATACTGGTACCACTCTGTTTTAAATAGCCATAACCACCACTCTCATGTTGCTTTTTCTGATTAGTACCTTAACGTATATACTAGGATCGTTCGTTGGTTTCATCGTGTATGTATTTCTTTACTTGTCCTACGTAGGGCTTCTCAAACGACCGGGGCAAGACTTAGCTAAACGACCTGAAGTAACAGGCTTTGATTCTATGAAAAACGGAAATACCGTACTTTCCAGACCGGAAAAGGACAGGTTAGAGGAGTTTAGTCATCCAGAAATGGTAGGTGAAGAAGGTTTCTTTTTTGATCATGAAGCCACTTTCACGAATCCTGTGCCGGGTAATCAATCACCAGATACCCTTCACCGGCTAGACGCTCCTGCTGTTAATCAACCACAGACTGTAGAGCTCAAACAGCCGGAAGATCCTCAGGATGAAGAATCAGAGAAAGAGTGGCCTATGCCCGGAAATAGCCTAGATGAAGCTAATGATGAGTCTGAGCAGGACCACAGGCAGGACTTCGCGGTAGTAGGAGACTTGTCGCCCGATCAGCTGATTCAACTTACTAGTATCCGGGCTAAAATAGATCCGGGTACCGAATCATACCAGCAATTGATCCAGGAATACGCGGTTGTCCGTGACAAAGTAGATCGGCTTATGGAGCAGACAGGTGAAGGAGTTGATCGAGTGGTTTCCATCTATCTGAGCTCGCGGGACAAAGTACTTTACAATGCATTTTTACACGATAAAGAAGATCTGATGGTCTAGACCGTCCTGAGTGCGAGTTCAATCCAATAGTATAATAACCATAAACAATTCATGAGGAAGTACGTAGGAAGTAGTACTATGGCCGTTGCTTTGGCCCTGGTACCGTGGAAGAGTTTGTTCGCTCAAAATGCCGGTATACAGGCCGGAGCACAGGCAATACAACAGGCATCGGCCGACTTACAGGCTTATTTTGAACCTGTAACCACCCTGGTTTATATCATAGCCGCCCTGGTGGGGATGTTTGGTGGATTCCGCATCTATTCGAGATGGCAAAACGGAGAGAATGATGTTCAGAAAAATGCCATTGGCTGGGTAGGAGCCGTGCTCTTTCTGCTGGCCATATCCGCGGTTTTGCAGGCTGTATTCTTTATGTAACACGGAGACCGGACGGGAATGAATCTCTTAGCGATAGTGGTACAGGTCTCCCTTTACCTGGGCAGTGGAACGGGATCCATGAATAACTCTCTGCTCGACCGATACCTAACCAACCCTATATCTGATAATCTGGGAGTACTCTCTGGTTTTATTTATACAGTTTGTGCTATCATGAGCCTTTTGGGTGGCCTGAAGATTTATACCCGCGCCATGAATGGAGAAGACAATGTGAAGGTACTGGCCTTCCGCTGGCTGGGGGCCATCCTGGCCGTCCTGATTGTCGGAATGGCTCTTCAGAATATTGCTTCTTCCCAAACCCCGATGCAGGGAGATGAACACGTCAGGAATTTTATGAGTAAGTAAACAGCAGCACGATGAGTATGGAAGGGGCCTGGGCCATGACCAAGTTGGTCACCCTGTCGCTGATCGCGGTAGCCGGTTTACTATCGGGTGTACGGATCTACCAGGGTATGCAGAAGGGAGAAGACTTTGAGGGCCCGGTCATTCGGTGGCTGGGAGGGTTGGTAGGGGCTTCGGCGCTGGTCTATGCCGTCGAAGCCTTTATTTATACGGACGGAGAAGGTTGGGCAAGTGCCGGCACAGCCCCCCATTTTGTGGCGGCGGCTTACGCGTCAGAAGCACATCAGGCGGCCCTGTACCTGGGACTGATGATGGCTGTTCTGGGCCTGATCAGAGTGTACAGAAAATTTCGGGATGGGGACGAAGATGTCTATGAATTCATGCTCAAATGGTTTGGATCGCTGATGTTCCTGTTCATGATGGGATGGATCATTGACACAGTTCTGAGCTAATCGTTTTATGAAGAAGTATTCAATCTATCGCGGGGTAGACAACGAAATAGAATTCAAAGGGCTTCGGGGCCAGTACTTTTACTATGCCGCCGGGGGAGGGGTTGGTTGTATTATGACCGCCCTGTTCCTCCACATACTGGGTGTTCCTATCCTGGTAAATATTCTTTTCCTGGTAGGTGGTCTCCTGACCGCCTACCTCGTCCCCACGGCCTATAACAAATCCCACGGTCGGTGGGGGTTTGACAAGCTCCCGGTAAGAAGGCTCCAGCCACGGTACGTGGTCCGGTACCAATCCATCCGGTCCATCTTAAAACGAAATGCATCCAGCCTAACAGGTACCTATGAAAAAGATTAAGAAGTTTGAGGAAATCTATCCGATATTCCGGATCGATGAACAGTCAGCTACACTAGTATCCGTAAACGGCGATCTTACGCTGGCTTTCGAGGTAGTCCATCCCGAAATTTTTACCTCTTCGGAGGGTGATATTGATATCCTGACGGAGGCCTTTGTCAGCGCGGTCAAAACGCTTCCGGTGGGCTATATCATGCACAAGCAGGACTGGTACATCGCACAGGCGTACGAACCCGATCTGACAACCTCCACGGTACGTCAGGGAAATTTCATTGCCTTTGATAATGAAATGCACTTTGCGGAGCGGCCATTCATTAAACACAGATCGTACATTTATATTACCAGGCCTAACCAGGACAGTAAGAGCAGAGCCAGCAAATCATCCCGGCACTCCTCCCTGCTCAGGCGGCATCTGGTTCCGAAGGAGCTTCTCAGCCAGAGTACCTGGGATGAATTTTGGGATAGCTGCGAGCAGTTCAGATACCTCTTAAATGGATCGGGTAAGGTGACTGTGCGAAATCTGAAGTTGGACGAACTGGTAGGGAATGTAACCAGTACCGGTTTGCTGGAGAACTATACCAGTCTGAGTTTTCATGACCGGAGCCTGCACGAGCTGGAAACCAGTGAGGATGGATCACTACAGGTAGGTAGTAAAACGGCCTTCACCTACGTTATATCCGAATTAAACACATTCCCTCCTACCATTACCAACTCGATTACCTATGAGCCTTACTCTTCGGAGCGTTTTGGCATACCTGTAAGTACCGGTTCTTTCCTGGGTTTAGGACTCCCCTTCAACCACATCTACAACCAGGTGATTATGATTGAGGACAGGGACGCTCTTTCAAAACGACTGGTGGCCGAAATCAAAAGGCATAACTCATTTTCCGAATGGGAAAAGAGTAATCAGGTTTCGATGGGATACAAGGATGAGTACCTGCTTGAAATGGAAAGGAGCGCCCGGGTGGCCGTCAGAGCCCACTTTAACGTTATGGTCTGGGATAGAGATCGGGATACGGCGGAAGCCTACCGTTCCAGTACGGCTTCGGCCCTTTCTAACCTGGGATTTACCCCCCGGTTAGCCCGGCACGATGCTTCAACGCTCTACTGGACCTGTATACCGGGCAATATAGCGGAAATGGGAAAAGATAACTGGTTTACCTCCTTCATGGAGGAAGCGGTTTGTCTTCTGGCTCTGGAAAGCAATTATAACGATGCCCCTTTTTCAAGGTCGGGTATAAAAATGACGGATCGTTTTGGCTGCCCCAAAATGGTTGATCTATTCGATGAACCCCTCCAAAAAGGGGCCATCTCCAACCGCAATACGTTTATTGTAGGGCCATCCGGGTCGGGCAAGTCCTTTTTCACCAACAACATGATCTATTACCTGCTAACCGCTGGTATGCACGTGAGTATAGTGGATGTCGGACATAGCTACCGTAGACTGTGCGAAGTAATGGGAGGACGGTATATAACCTACGATAATGCCAATCCCATAAGCTTTAACCCCTTTTACTTTAAAAATGGTAACCCCAGGGAAGAAGACGAAGATGCCCTTGCGGAACTCCTGTTGTCGCTTTGGAAGACGGATAACGAACAGGTTACCAACGCTGAACTGACCACCATCAGAGATATCATACATAACTACTACCTGTCTCTGCGCCAGGAGCGGGCCCGGCAGGCGCGAATCTTCCCCTGTTTTGACACCTTCTATGACTTTACCAGGCATACCTATCCCGCTATATTTTCCCGTAACGGGGGCCGGGAGGGCGTTGAATTTGATATTAAAAACTTCCTCTACTGTTTAAAGCCCTACTACCGGGACGGCCAGTATGGGTTCCTGCTCAATTCCAGATCAAACATCGACCTTATGGAACTGCCCTTTATCGTATATGAATTGGATAACATCAAGGATCACCCCGTTTTGTTTCCTGTCACTACGATCATGATCATGAATACGTATGTGCGAAAGCTATTTCAGGTAAAAGGCGTTATCAAGGTGCTGATCATAGAAGAAGCCTGGAAGGCGCTCACGAAAGACAAATTTGCCAACTTCCTGCGGTGGGCATCTAAAACAGTACGGAAGCACGATGGCTCACTGGTGGTCGTAACGCAGGAACTGGATGACCTGGTAGGAAATGAGGTAGTTAAAGATGCCATCATCAACAATTCAGATATCAAGGTTCTGCTGGATCAGAAAAATTACGAGAACCGGTTTTCGGAGATAGAAGGCCTCCTGGGGCTTAGCCCCAAACAATCGGCCATCGTTCAGAGCGTCAACCGCTCCCTGGATCACCGACGGCCACCCTACCGGGAAGCCTGCGTGATGCTGAAAGACCTGACAAAAGTCTACGGCATTGAAGTGTCACCGACTGCCTACGCGGCTTTTACCACGAAAAAAAGTGAAGTGGAGCAAATTGAGAACTTAACTTCCAAAATCTACAAGGGTAATACCGAACGGGCCATCCGGGCCTGGGGTAGGGGAGAGCAGGCGGAATGCTAGCAGTGAGGTAGCTGATACCTTCTACAAAAGTGACACCGTGTCACTTTTGTAGAAGCAGGTGCCCCGACGAAATATAGTACATCAAGATCAATGGAAAGCAGAAACAACCCTCCATGTGTCGTAGCCGAAATATAGTCTTTCTCCTGTTAATGGGCTTATCATTGGCGGGATACCAGTCCAAAGCGCAAATGGTCACCTATGACCCTATTCATACGACGGTAACTACCATCATCAAATTTTTCCAGGAGCCCTCCTTTGGAGAGCTGGTGGGGAATGTCAAAAAGCTGGTACAGATCTCAAAATTCATTCGTCAGGTAGGCCGGGGAGTAGAGTTGGCAAAAGAGGCTACTACCACCTTGACGCTCATTAATAGTTACGGTAAAGTCATGGCGGCCGACAGGCACATCCTGTCTACTGAATACGCCGTCATCTCCAAGGATTTTGTATCCTTCGCCAAGGAGGTAGCCGCCATCACGACCGATCTGGCGGAAGTAGTACAACAGAAAAGCTCCTCCATGGACGATGGCCACCGTTTAAAGTTGGTGAACGATGCTTCCGACAGACTGAAGAAATTAAACGGAGAAATCAGAAGCTACGTCGGTCGGATTAACTACATATCGCAGCGCAGGTCCTTTGGAGTCGAAGACAAAGCGGCAACCGCCCGGTTGTATAAGATCGCAGCGGATGTGTCCCGGGCAGGAGGGAGTAGTTTTAGTGGGGTGGGGGAGTTTCCGGGTTACACCTACGGGAACGAGTATGACAACGAGAAAGTTGATTTCGAGGTAGAACGAAAAATGGCGCAGGAAGCCGCCCTGATCCAGCAGAAACTATATCAGGAGTATGAAACAAAGCTTCGCATCGCAGAGCTTGAGGCGCAGTCAATGGTAAGTCTGCAGATCCCCAAAACCACTAAGGAAGGCTTTTACCACATTAAAATGAAAGAAGGAGCCTCTCCGATGGTTCCACAGCTAACCCCGCACAATACCTTTTTTGCGACCACCATGCATTACGACTCCGCCAGCGGAGCCACCGTCACAACCCAGTACGAAGACAAGGGGAAAAATGCTTTCGATAAGGCACTCAAAGATTGGGAGTACCAGATGGAAGAAATCTGTGGTCCCTTGTGGAATGCCTACGAAAAGAAGATAGACTACGAACGAAACCGGATCATCCAGGAAATCATAACTCCCCTCAGGGAACAGTACCAACAGGAAATGAACGAAAAATTGAATGCTGCCAACGAGGCCATTACCCAAAAGTACAAAGGACAGTCAACCACCAAAGCCAAACCCCAATGAGTAATCTTACAGTTCTCGCATTCGGCAGCGCTGATATGCTTAACGTTATTGATACGATGTACGCCCGGGAGATTGCCCAGAATACGTATTCCAGTGGGATTGGCACGGAGCTGATGAACGCTTCAAGGGCTATTGCCGGTATTGCCGGACTGGTCTACATAGCCTCTAAAATCAGCGGGCAGATTGTCAGAAACGAGGGAATTAATTTTATCCCACTGCTACGGCCCTTTGGACTAATGATCTTGATTGGACTAGTACCTCAGATCACTACCCTTATTGATACTACTTTTAAAAAAGTGGCCGTAGCCGCTCAGGCCGATAGCGAGTCGGTCAGACTTCGGGTGGCTCAGCTGCAGAAGAAACGGGACGAAGCGGTTAAGAAGAAGTGGAAGGACATTGAGTCAAATGAGGATGCCTATTCCATGGAGTTTGGAGAGCCGGGTGATGCTATGTTTGAGGTGGTCATTAAATCATTTAACATAGCTACGGGAAAAATGGCGGACGATTTCAAATCCGCCCTATATGACTTTACCCAGTCCATGCTATCGCTGCTTGGAGATATAGCCTACATCATTCTCTATCTGATCTCGGCGGTGTATCGCATCATTCTCAGGGTGGTAGCTCCCCTGGCCATTGCTTTTGCCATCTTTGATGGTCTTAGTAATAATGCGCTCGAGTGGTTTGGCAAGTATATCAATTACGCCTTGCTCCCCATGGTAGCCGGCATCTACCAGAATATCGCGGTAACGCTGAATATGGGCTTTCTGGATGAAATGATGCTGTCGGGAGATATGTCCGGTACCCTTCCTGCCCAGGATCCATTTGCCTTTGGTCTTGTGTATACCGGTGTTCTGATTATACTCCTTGTTCTCTACACGCAGATTCCCTCCCTGACCAATATGATCATGGTGGTAGGGGGCACCTCCGGGATGATACAGGGCTTAACGGGTAAAACGGTGGCCGGAGCCAGTACAGCCCGAAAGGCAGGCAACGTACGCCTGGCCGCTGGGCCAATGAGTGCGGCCGCCATGGGAGCCATGGGCAGCATTGTGAAGGAAATGGCGGCGAACCGCACAAATCCCGGTGAACCCACCGGAAGAGCCGGTGGATTGGCGGGACAAAACTCATCCAACCGCCGGGGATTCATCCAGAATCCTACCCCTAAATTGTAAAACAAATGGGAAAGAAATCAATCTACGAGAGTTATGTACGGATTCAACTGGAGGCCATCATGATAATGGTACTGACCCTCACCCTAACCCTGTGCTGTTTACTTTGGTCCATTCATAAGTACCGGGAGGCTACCCGTCTGACGTACATCCATAACCAGGGAGTTACATTACAGATATTTGAGGTTACCGGCAACGAAATCAAAATTAAAAAATGAAAGAGCTCATTGATCTGGAGAAAGGGCACCAGCGTGCCAGATTACTGGTCCTAACCGTTGTGGTGGGTTGCCTGTTGCTCTGTTGTACTTCGGTTATCGTGGCTTTTAAGTTTGCGGCCGACGCTTCAAAAAGGATTTTTGTGGTGAACCGGGGCGTGGCACTGGAAGCATTCAGCGCTAATGTACTGGAAAACCGACCCGCCGAAGCGGTTTTTCACGTAACCCGTTTTCATGAGCTCTTCTTTACCAATCCGCCCGATGCCAGGTCCATTGAAGCCAATTTCATTAAGGCCTCCTTCCTGGCTGATGAGTCGGTAAAACTAACCTTCGACCGATTGAAGGAGGATACCTTCTACCAGAAACTCATCCAAACCAACACCAATCAGAAAGTAGTAGTAGAGAAGGTGGATGTAGATATGAAGAAGTACCCCTACAAGGTTCGGACGGTATTCAAAATTATTCAGGAGCGGGCCACTAACAAGAGTACCCGATTGCTGGCTTCCGAGGCAGTTCTGGTCGATGTTACCCGTTCGGAAGTAAATCCACAGGGATTTTTGCTCCGGAACTTCCGGATCACCCAGCGTAGTGAAGCAAGGGAGGAAATAGTTCGGTAAATGAATAACAGGTATATAGGGCGAATAGCCAAAAGGGTGGAGCCGGATCAGCCTCCCGCAGGCTATGACCTGGGAGCTGGCCTTAGAAAGAAGAGCATTCGAAAAGTGGAGCAACTGGGGAAAGGCTTGAATACCTTACAAAGTAGGGTAGGAGCCCGAGCTACCGGAATAGTGGTAGCCCTCCTGTGGCTGGCGGCCTTCTGCTATTTTGCCCATTTGATGATATCCTTACTATACTAATACTATGTCAGAAAAAGTAGATCTAAAGGCCGAAAAGGCTAAACAACTCTCCCTGCCGTCCAGGCATATATTTCGGTTACTCCTTCCGGTATCACTCCTGATTTCAGTGGGATTCCTGGGTACCCGCCAAGGATGGATTGGTAGCCCCCATGACACCAGCAGGGAGATGTCCGGTGTAGTGATGACCATTCCGGAGGCAAAAGTAAAAGAGCTTGATAAAGAAAAGAAGTATGGAGCTACTTCGGGAGAACCCGCGCTGACTGACGTCAATGGCATTGGAATCTCCCTGGATGAGAATTCAAATATCAATTCCAGAATGCTGAGTGGAGAGGCTGCCAACGTAGTAGGCTTAGATGCCAATACAAACCAGGCCACCCAGCAGCTGGCCCGGGAAATGGGCGTAGGTACCCCGCAGGGTACACCGGCTACGTATGAGGCCATGAAAATGACCAGCCAGCAAAAGAAAAACGGGATGCGAAACCAGCAGACAGTTCTTCAGCGGGAGTATGACCGGAAGGTGCAAACGTCAATCAACAGTATGTACCGAACTCCATCCTTGGGCCAGGAAGAAAAGCGGGAACGTGAAAGGACCGAAAGAGAAGAAGAGCAGCGGCTCACGGCCAATGATAAGCTCCTGGCTATACTTGATAAGCAGATCCAACAGCAAAACCAGGGGGTGACAGTAAGTAGAATTGATCCTGACCTAACTATACAAGCTCCCCAGCGGACGACAGAATCTCCAGAAACCACGTCGGGCACTTATGAAGTAATGCCCTATTCACGAATGGTTGGTACCAATGGAAGAGAAGGTGGAAATGCATTCTATAGTTTGAACGGTCACAAGATCAGCAACACCAGACCCTCCAGGGTCGGAGGTTCCATCAGGGCGGTGGTACACGGGGACGGGGATGGAATTACTATTACCAACGGTACCTCCGTTGCAGTTCGGATGCAGGAAGAAACGGTTATACTGATCGAAGGGGAACCCCTGGTCCTTCCCGTAAATACATTGATTTACGGGGTCGGAAGAATTAGCGGTGACCGTATAGACATTACCGTTAGTACCATACGGTTGGAGAACTACCTCTATACCGTTAACCTGGTTGCTTATGACCTCGACGGACGTAAAGGCTTATATGTACCTGATATGAAGATCAAGCAACAGGTTCAAAATGCCCTGGTACAGGGTTCCTCCCAATTGGCAAATCCGGGGTATATAATCGGCGGATCAGTTGGTCAGCAGGTGGGAGGTCAATTGGCCAGTCAGGGTATAGGCGTTGCGCTTAATGCAGGGAAGAATCTACTTAACCGGAAGGCACAGCAGGCAAGGGCACTGGTTAAACCCAACTATCAGCTCCTCTTGCGGTCCGGGAATGGCCCAACCTCCAACCTACCTGCCCGTGAGGACACCGATGAATAGAGACTAAGAAAAATAAAACTACTAATCTATCGTAATGAAACTACTTCACCTGGCAGGAATGATGCTGGCAGGTCTGTCCTGTGTTCATGGTCAGTCCGCCAAAATAGATTCCCTGATTCCCAATAGCGCTATTCGAAGAACAGAAGTTCTACAACCTATTGTCCTGGACCCGTATCCCTATATGCTTCCAATCGCCAAAGCTTCTGTAAGGGGAAGTTACCCCCTGGAGTTGTCCTACAATAAGACTACCCACATCGTGTTTCCATCAAAAATCAGGGATTTTGACGCTGGAAACGATGCGATCATTGCGATGGTCCCCGAAAAAATTCTAAACGTACTCCGTGTCAAGTCGGATAGTAAGGGGTTTATGGAGGAAACGAACATGACAGTGTTTACGGAGGACGGTGGTTTGTACAGCTTCCTGGTGCGATTTAATGAAAACCCGACAGTATTCAACCTTAATATGACTAATAACACGGCTGCCGATATTCAGGCTACACTAGCACTGGGAATAGGGAAGGATTTAAATGCTGGATCTAACTCCTTTGTTAGGCCTTCGGGTAGTTTCAATGAGAATGACATCATGTATTCTTCCAGGGAAGCGTTGGCCCGAAAGGATAATATCCGACGTACAGGAGTTCGGGGAAATGATTTTCAGGTATTTCTAAAAGGGATTTACCTGGATAAGAACAATGTACTGTACCTCAAACTCGAATTAAAAAACAAGAGTTACATGCCCTACCAGATTGACTTCATCAAACTTTTTGTCCGGGATAGAACCCACGCCAGGCGCATGGCGGAGCAACAGGAAGAAATCCCGGCGATTATGAAGTATCCTGAAAATGTTACCCACCTGAATGGACTACAGAAGTTGGAAAAAGTGGTATCCATTCCTTACTACACCCTAACCGACGGAAAAGTGTTGGAAATGGAAATTTACGAGAAGGGGGGAGGGCGGCATCTCAAACTTCAATTCACCAACGAAACTCTTCTTAAAGTCAAGCCGCTGGGCTTATAGTAAATGGGCTATGTTTGCAGGTGATAACAGATTTAAGAGGTTTGTCGTCATCGGCCCCGTATGCCTGTCAGCATACGGGGCTACTCTTTTCAAACCGATCATGAACTAATAGGCCATTCAAAAGTCAGGAGGAAGTCTTTACGGAAGTTAAGAATCCAGGCATTTCAGATGATACACACTTTTATAGGAAAAGCAACAAATTGAGGAGATTTAGAAATTAATTTAAAATTTTAATTTTAAAACATAAATATAAATACCAAGTTATTACATATAGAAACGATAAAAAGAAGACTATATGGTTGAAGAGAAACGGAGGAGATAAATACCAACTATAACTGATTTCACGGAGGCCCGGGAAGCTGATAGTCATCAACTATAACGGATTTCACGGAGCACATTGGGGAAGGCCAAAGCAAACTATAACCGTTTTCACGGAAACCAGAGGGAGCAGGTATGCTTAAACTATAACCAATTTCACGGAGAGCGAATTAGGAGCAGCGCACGTATTATAACCGATTTCACGGAAATCAGGTGGATCACCATAGACCAACTATAACCATTATCACGGAGAAAGTAGATGCAAAAATGGAGCTTATCTTAGGGCTGGTCAGAATTCTTCCAAGGTTAGCCAAAAGGACTTCCTGAAAGGTGTGCTAACGGGATAAACCCGTTAACTATAACGGATTTCACGGAAGCGAGCCCAGGTCTGTTCCTGAACTATAACCGATTTCACGGAGGGAATGGGTTTGCCTGGCTGCTCGATATATAACCACTTTCACGGAGAAGAGCCTTTGTTTGGCTCTATAACTATAACCGATTTCACGGAGCCGGGTAAATTTTAATTTAATGCACTGAAATGGTATTTTTCTTGGGGATAATACTACAGAAACCGGTTAGTTTAGGATCAATATTTTATAAATAGCCTCATTTTTTACCTAACTTAAAAAGAACAGGCGCTTTTGTGTGTTTTTTTCTTTTTTTCTTTTTTTAACTTTTACCCCCATAACCTATTGTAAATCAGAGGTTCATGGTCCTAATTATAACTGATTTCACGATATCTATAACCGATTTCACGGCAACTATAACGGCTTTCACGCTAAACTATAACCTGTATCACGGCGAACTATAACCTTGATCACGAAAATACTGAGAACTATAACTTATAGAGATGTTGGTTATATTAAATTGATCCTTATTTTTGTAAGTAGCTTGCAGAAACCTTAGGAGAAAGTATGGCCAGAAAGAAAAACAACTATCAAGACCGTTATTTGATACGGATGCAGGGTGGAAAGAGGGGCCTGGTGGAAGCTACCTCGAAAATGGATATACATGAGTTTCGGGTATTTATGACCATGCTTACGATGGTTTTGCCTGAGGATCATGATTTTGTTGAATATGAGATCAGAACGCAGGACATTCTTAAACTCTTTTCTCTAAGTGATGATGGCAGGTATTACGAAGCTATACGCGATGCCGCCGAAAGGCTTTTCAACAAAAAATTTGTAATCTTCGAACGGAAAGAAGATGGGGAAATATATAAAACTACTATTCACCTGATAGATGAAACAAGTGAGCCAGTCAAAGAAAGCGAACAGAATCGCATACGGGTCAAGTTTAATGCTAAGTTGAAACCCTACCTGTTACAGTTGCAAAGAGAGTACCTTACGATTGATGTTAGAAATATTACCCAGATCCAAAGCCCCTACTCTTTAAAACTGTACATTATTCTTAAGCATCAATACAATCTGGGCAACAGAAAAGCCGCCTATACCATCGAGAGACTGAGGGAAATTCTAGCTATTGATGATCATGAGTATCCTCTATACGGAAATTTTAAGCAGAAAATTATTAAGAAGGGAATGGCTGATCTGGAGAAGAATACAGATTTAATGGTTACCTATTTAGAGGAAAAAAAAGCCGGAAGAGCGGTAGAGTCGGTAGTTTTTCATTTGGAGGCCAGGCAAACTACCCGTTTAACTCAAACCAAATCGGCCCATTCTTCTGGAAAAGCATTGTCAGGTAGTACAGAAGGAATCCCGGCAAAGAAGAAAGACTTTGGCGAAGAGCAGTTTGATGAGTATCAGATAGCGGATGTCGAAGATGCCAATAAAGAAGACCCTCTGGACAAGCTTTACCAGGATATAAGCAGGTATGTTTCCAGGACTACCCTTGAAAAGTGGATTGGCCAGTATCCCTATGAACAAATCGAACGGGGGATACGCTATGCTCTGCAACAGGGACTAAAGGGTAAGGTGAAAAATATGGGGGCTTATTTGCAAAAAATGGTAGCAACGGCTGACCTGATCGACTCCGAACAGGTACAAAAGGAGGCTAAGAGAGTTTTAACGGGTAAAAAGCAACAGGTAGCAAGTACCGACCAGGTTCAGAAACAGATTGAAGAACTAAGGGAACAGGCTCATGGGCAGTGCATTGAACTTTTCAGGGAACTTGTTGAAAGCCAGGAAGATGCTCAGACACTGATACTCAGCAAACTGAAAATGGGACTATTTAGTTCGTATTATAAAAATAAGTTGAGCTTTAATGAAAACCTAGAAGATCCGGCTCTTTCTGGCATATTGGTAGGTATAGCCAGACAGCTTTATCCAGGTATCTTTACTTCGGTGATTCCCCTGGAAGAAAAAATATATAGCCTGGAAAAGGGGAGAAAGTAGTCCGTTTTCATTAAAGATAAATCAGGGCTTCCGCATAGGCTGAAAGGTAGTGGGGTAGGGGAGGGCAGCAGCTAACTACTTCTGATCAGTAGCTTTACCATTTTTGCGCAAAAGCCCCAGCTCCTGCTGAAGCCTTTCGTTCTCTTTTATATAGTGGGAGAGTTGTCCTTTCAGGTAAGCGAGCTGAGATAGGAGAGCGTCGACGGTTCTTTCGGTTTCGTCCCAGGGCACGGCTTCCTCAATTTTGCTGGCCTGGTTGGCGTATCCGCGGCAGGTACTGGAGCAGTACTTGGCGGTAGATCGGCTGGCGTAGTAGGTAGTCCCGCACCAGAGGCACGTTTTCTCAAATACCTTGGCGTTATATTTAAAATCGGAGCGGTCTAATTTAGGCATGGCAGGATGTTTTGGTATTTGATGTAAATATATAAAATATTTTTATAATGTTATTATATCGTTACAATATTTATATTTATGATATCCCTTGAAAAGTTTGAATAGACAATATTCATAGTACCTATTTCAACAATTTAATATTTCAACTATTAAGCAATATCTATATACAGATTTGGTAATAAGAAATGTTAGTTTTACACACAAACCTATGCTAACGCCTGAATCAATCCAATTACTGGCCGCAAACGGTGAAGGTTATAACGCCGAGTTCAAAGTTTCAGTACCCTCCAAGGTGCGGGAGCTGTCGGAAGAGGTGTGCGCTTTTGCCAACGCAGCCGGCGGTGTATTACTACTGGGTGTGGATGACCATAATCAGATTCAGGGTATTCAGCTCGATAATGCCAGGCGATCAGCCATTCAGAATAGCCTGGGCGACATCTCTCCCCCCTTGCGCTGTGAACTTTCGGTAGTCGAGGTAGACGGTAAGACCGTTGGCGTAATTGAGGTACCTTCCGGGCCAAATAAACCTTATGTGCTATCCGGTGCAATATACGTGCGGCAGGGACCCAATACCCAAAAGCTGACGACGGCCGAGCAGATGCGTGATTTTTTCCAGCAAGCGGAAAGGGTATATTTCGACGAAACCCCCTGCCCGAATTTTAACCCGGATACCGAACTAGACGAAGCTTTTCTGGCGGAGTTTTTGGCCGAGGCCCGCCTAAGCCGGACGGTGTCGCAGGAGCAGATATTCCAAAACCTGAGACTGTATACCCCGGAGAAAAAAATCAAGAAGGGAGCCGTCTTATTTTTTGGTAAGGATCCACAGGCGTACGTAGAAAAGGCAATCGTTCGCTGTGTGGCCTTTCAGGGCACGGATAAGCGCTTCATCATCGACGATCAGCCGTTCGGTGGCTGTCTGCATGAACAATACCTTCGCGCCATGCAGTGGTTGCGGGGCAAAGTGAACGTCCGCTACGACATCGAAGGGCAGGGCTCCAAACCCCGGAAAGAAATCTGGGAGATTCCCGAAAATGTTTTTAAGGAGGCGATCATTAACAGCCTGTCTCACCGCGACTACTACGAGAAAGGCGCGGTGACTACTGTCGAGGTCTTTACCGATCGGGTCGAAATCAGAAACCCCGGGGGCCTGGTTAGTGGTATTCGTATCGAGGATTTTGGGCAAAGCAGTCTTTCCCGCAACCCGCTTGTTTTCGGGCTGTTTTCCCGGATGCACCTTGTGGAGCAGATCGGTTCAGGTATTATGCGCATGAATGATCTGATGCGCGGTGCTGGATTACCCACTCCTGAATTCCGAACACATGGCATGTTTACGGTTACACTACGACGACCAGTTCGCACTGTGGAGAAAACTGTGGAGAAAACTGTGGAGAAAACCTCCAGAGAACAGATAAGTGAGTTGATTAAGCTTAACCCAAAGATAACGATTAAGGAAATGACGCAGGCAACCGGACTGACGCGACGAGGAGTGGAATATCAAATAAACCAAATGAAACATGATGGCGATTTGAAACGCATAGGCTCTGACCGGGGAGGCTATTGGCAACTAAGCGATCAACTTTAACATTTTAGCATAATAATATATCAATATCTCATTGTTTTATTATTACAAAATGTTAAGATACTAAAATACTAACGTTACACTCCATGCCCACCCGCCATTGGACTGGAAAAACAAAGTAGTCAATTACCATCTCGATATAACTTACCAGGTACTAAACCACGAATATGGCTTTACCGCCGACGAGGGAGGTACCCCCTCCTCTACCAGCAACACCAAAAAAATAATCCACGGCAACAACCTCATAGCACTCAAGGCCATTGCGGGCTGTATCTGAGGCGGACCATGTACTTATGAATTCCACATCAAGCTAAGCACTTAGCTATTTCCGTATAGATCCGCCCCGTTGAAACCAGGCGCCGTGGAAAACCCCAGTTTACATCATGTCCGCCGGGGCGGGATGATTCTTTCCCTCCAAATATTGACAGATTCAGTGAACTGAGATTTGCGTGTAGCCTCCCGGGGGCAACTAGGATTCCATACACTGAAATCTCAGGGCCACCATTCAGACCTCTATGTTGAGCAAAAGCGGGTACATGATTTTTATTATTATGTCCGATAACCTTTAATTATTGGACATAACCCGAATTTGGCTATCTTGCCTCTACATTTTACTCCATGCTCCATGGCTCACCCAACCATTGCCTCTAAAATCTCCGGACAAACCCTAAGGCTCGCCACGCACGAGGAGCTGGCGCAGCAGACAGCCTCTTTTTTCCGCCGGGGGCTGGAAGGTGCCCTCAACACGCAGACCGCCTACCGCTCTGACCTGAGGCAGCTGCGCCAGTGGTTACAACAGCGGGAGCTTGCCGACCTGCCCCTGACGCCCGCTACACTGGCCGCCTACCTCTCCAATGAGGCTAACCGGCATAAGTGGGCCACCCTCTCGCGCCGCCTGGCCGCCATACGCAAGTGGCATAAGTTGAATAAGCATCCTGACCCCGCCCTGGACGACACGGTGCAGACCGTGCTGGAGGGCATCAAGCGCAGCCTGGGGACCGAGCCGGGTCAGGCCCTGGCTTTTGAGATCGAAGAATTCAAGGAAAAGATACGGTCTATCCCCCGCACACCCACCGGACTGCGCGAGAGGGCCCTGCTGCTGCTCGGATTCGTGGGCGCCTTCCGCCGCTCGGAGCTGGTCGCCCTGAATATAGAAAGTATTCAGCTCACCCGGGAAGGAGCGGTGGTTTCCTACCAGGGTAGTAAGACCAACCAGTACGGAAAAACCGAGCAGAAGGCGCTGTTCTTTAGTCCAGACCCCGAGACCTGCCCCGTGCGAGCCCTGCAGGATTACACCAGTCTGTTAAGTAGAACGGCCGGACCGCTTTTTGTGCGCATTCGCAAAGGCCACCAGATGACTCAGGACCGGCTCTCGGACAAGCAGGTGGACCGCACCACCAAAACGTACCTGGGTCAGGAATACT
Source organism: Telluribacter sp. (assembly GCF_035998675.1). NCBI lineage: Bacteria > Pseudomonadati > Bacteroidota > Cytophagia > Cytophagales > Spirosomataceae > Telluribacter > Telluribacter sp. Next base: position 102,770 of record NZ_DASYHI010000008.1, on the reverse strand, counting down.
CGGCCCACTCGCTGCGGGCTTCCTTTGTGACCATCGCCAAGCTGAACGGGGCCGACGACTCCCAAATCATGCAGCAAACCAAGCACCGCACCCGCACGATGATTGACCGCTATACCCGCGTGCAGCAGGTCGTCAGGCATAATGCTGCCATGAAGCTGGGACTGTGAGGCGGAACTTCTGAAGGATCAAGGGTAGGTACCCTTCACGGGGTCAATTAGTCTTGAAAAGGCATCCCGGTCGGTGATTTTGTGTCGCTGCTGCGGATGGTTGGGTACCCGGGGGTGGGTTCGTTCCAAGAGTTGATCCACTAGCAACTTTTTTACCACCCGGCTGAGTTGCCTATGACCCGGCATACATCTCAGTACACTACCAATTTCTTGGGAGGCATTTCTTCTTGAACTATTTCTATCTAAATTGTGTACCATAACGGTACACAAAAACAATGCGCTATGCTTGTGATCAGCTCCCGCGAATTCCGCGACAACCAAAAGAAATACATGGACCTGGCAGACAGTAATCAGCAAATTATCATACTAAGGGGGAAAGGGAGAGCCTATGTGCTCACACCAGTGGGTGAAAAAGACCGCTACTTCATGGATCCTCAGGTGAGGGCCGAGATCCAGGAAGGCATCGCCCAATACCAGGCTGGTAAAACCACACAAGTGGATAAGGCGGACTTCGACCGGCTCCTGGGACTGTGAGCTATCGGATTACTTTTACCGATAAGGCGCTGGAAGGGATTGAAAAACTGAAAAGGTCAGGTAACAAGCCGGTGCTGAGGAAAATCCGGAAACTGCTCGACGAGCTCACGGAGCGCCTGTATACCGGCACCGGCCAGCCGGAACAATTGAAGTATGACCTGGCGGGCTTCTGGTCACGCCGGATCAACCGGGAGCACCGCCTCGTTTATGCCGTCGATGAAATGACCATCACCGTCACCGTTATCTCCGCGAAAGGCCACCACCAATGACATGTCAGGTCAAAACCCAAAATTTCGCTGCCAGAATGGTGTGGCACGTCCTACGAGGACAAATTTTCAAGTGATCGGCTTCATGTAGGTACCCGAGTTCGGCCCGCCGTGCAATGTACACCAGGAGAAGCCATCGTAGTCCAAAAAGCGCATTTTCTTCATGGCTTCCTAGGCCGAGAACGCCTGCCAGGCCTGGCTTTCCGGCCATTTGTCCAACGTCAGTTTCCGGCCGATAGTGCCCTCGTCGTACGGCCATTCGTAGGAATGCATCCGATAGTAGGGCTTGCCGCGCAACAGTTTCCAGTTGGATTGGGCGATCGACTCCTCGTGTTCGAAATCGAAATAGGCCAGTTCAGGACTGTCGAGCAGGTCCTGGCGGTAGGCGTCGGGCCACCTTCGCAGTTCCGACCAGTCTTTGGTGTAGCCCGTGGGCGAGTCCTGGTTGCCGCGCGTGACCATCGGCGCGGTGTAGGCCCAGGAGGCTTTGATGGGATTGCCCTGGTAGTCGATGGTACCCAGGTCATTGCCGTAGTGCAGGTGCATCAGGTAGGACGAAAGGAAAATCAACCGACTCGAATCGACGGGATAAACGGTGTTGTATATCGTTTCGGCAAAGGCATCGGACTCCGTGACGGGCTTGCCCTTGAAGCTCTGCGGGTGGTTGGACGCCTCCCAGACCACGATGCTGGGGTGATTCATCACCTGTCGCATATAGCGCGGCATGTCGGCGAAGTCGATCTGCCGCCAGTCGTTGCCCGTCCTGATCCAGGAGGGCGTCGTCCAGATGAGCATCACGCCGAGTTGGTCGGCCATTTCGGCGATGCGCGGGTCGTTGATGCCCTCGGAGGTCGAGTTTTCCCAGGCGTGATCTTGGATGCGCAGCAGGTTGCCGTTCTTTTTTTGACCATCAGCAGTTCCCTGGCGATCCACTCCACGGGCGGACAGCGTTGCCAAACGGCCATCTTGTCGAGCGGCCCCCGGAAGCCCATGATCTGCGCCCCGTTGAGCATGGACACCTGCCCGTTGAGCCGGAAATGTCCGCCCTGCTGATCGACGGTGCGAAGCTTGGTAGCAAAAGCGTAATCGTCGATCGCCTTTTTCTTATTATCGCCCAGCGTCACCTGCACCCGGGAAAGGGCCGGATTTTCGGCGGTCCAGAGATTCGGGATTTTCACCGTCAGCACGGGCATGAGCGTCAGACTGTCTGTGAAATCGACAGGCACAGTGACCGTAGCTACCGCTTTGGCCGATTCGGTGGGATACCAGGGGAAAAGGGCGATGGCAACCTCACCCCGAAATGTGCCCTCGTGCTTCAAGTTGACCTGAATTTGAAGACGGGCCACGTCAGCCTTATCGCCTAGCGGCAGCGTGTGCGCGTTGGCCGACTCGATGTGGGCGGCCGCCAGCAAATCCAGCGACATTCGCCCCGCCTGCCAGCCGATGTTCAGGTCGATCAGCGAATGAGGCATCAACTCGCCTACCGCCTCAGTCAGCATGAAATGATTGACCTTGACGGCGATCAGATTGGCCTGGTTAGGCTTTAGAAAAGAACTGATATCGATCCGAAGCGGATAGCGTTCGGTGATAACCGCCGCGCGCTGCCCGTTGACCCACACCTCCCCGCCGGGGTCCAGAGTTTCGATGTTAAGGAAAGCCTTTTGAAAAGTACCTATTTTAACTTCTTTTCGCAGGTAGAGGTCTTCCTCGGCGAAGCGCTCCGAACCGTGACCCAGCGGTAGCTGACCCGTTTCCCACAGGCGGTCGTCGTAGGCCGGGGCATTCCAGTCGACGATGTCGGGTTTTCCCTGGAAATTTTCGTCCAGGAACGTTTCGGGGGCATAGGGGTAGTGGTCCCGGCCCGTCAGCGCGTAGCCGATGCCCAGCAGGTCGTCCAGTACCACCGCTCCCGCCGACTTCACGGCGAAGGTGTTGACCTGCCCGATGGAACTATACCCCTTGTTGTAGGCCAGTCGCTCGGTGCTGGCCCGTTCGCGCGGCACGTAGTCGGCCACCAACCGATCGTCCACGTAGAGGTTATAGCGCCCCACCGTCGTTTCGCCGCCCGACAAATCGACCTCTACCCGGAAGTAATGCCATTGGCCGGGCACGTAGGCCAGTGTATCGACGCGCTGGTGGCGGGCGGTAGTATAAAACAGCCGCCCATCGTTCCTGTAGCCGCCGGAACGCGCGCCCGGTCGGAAAGCTGGAATTTTACCTCGTGCTGTGTCTCAGCCTTCGCCCGCCACGACACAGTGAAGCGCCAGGCCTGGCTGGAAAAGCGCCAGGTGAGCGGCTCCGTGCACCCGCCGAGCCGTAGGTGGCCGTCGTTGCGGGTCACCCCCTTCGTTTGCTCCCAGCGAGCCAAGTCTTGTTGCCGTTCCTCGTGCTGTCCGGCGCGGTAGCCTAGGTACTTCCAGTCGGTCAGCGGCTGGTGCTGCCGCACCTGGGGTTGGGGCTTGGTTTTCACCCGGGCCAGGGCTTCGGCCACTTCGGCGTCGGTGACCACCTTGGTATTGAGTTACGGGTCGTCGAACTGCTGGCGGGCCAGGTCGGCGTACTGCGTCAGAAACGCCACCCGCTGCTCAGTGGAGAACACGGCGGTTATACCTTTAAAATCGATTTCGCCGTTGGCTGCCTTGTCGGGCGAGAAATAGCGCAACTCAAAGGACTGGCTGGATTGGGAAAAGGCGAAAGAGGAAACCAAAAGCAGAAGCGAGCAGTGCCATTACGTGCGATAGTGAATGGAAAACATAAGGAAAAACTGATTTAGAAATTTGATATTCTGTACAAAAACGAGTGCGGAAAAATCTGAGACGCTCCCTGTGAGCTTTACACGCGAATGATTTTTTCAATGCTGATCCGGTAAATCTGCCTTCCCAGTTTCTCGTGCGTAGAGTCGAAGAATACTTCCGTACCCTGCTGATTGGCGCGCGGATGCAGGTCGCAGCGGTACTCGCCCTTGTACTGCGGCGGCGAGAGGAACTTGCCCAGGATCACGCGCCGCTTGCTGGGGACGTGGTAGAGGTAGAGCGTCTGCATCCGGTCGCCGTCGGGGTAGGTGTCGTTGAGCACCCACTCGTTGTCGGTGCCGGGAATATAGGTGTTGTGGCCGTTGACAGTCATGGCCTCCGCCCCAATGTGTTCGCTGTTCTGGGTGTGGTCTTCCATGAGCCAGAATCCCCACTCCTTGCCCACGGGTCTGGTCCAGGCCAGGATGCGCCCGGGTCCGTCCCAGATGATGTGAGAGGTATCACCCGAAGGGTCGATGACGTAGCGGTCGCCGCCGTCGGTGGTGTTCATCGTCACCATGCGGGTGATGAAGGGCGTGGTCTTGACTCCGTCCTGTTCCTGCACTTTGTGCCGCCAGCGGTTGAGGAAAAGCATCCGCTTACTGTCGGGGCCGATGAGCAGATGGTTGAACCAATGCCAGTAGTTGTCCACCGACTCGCCCAGGTGCGGGACGGCGGCCATTTCGGCATAAGAGACCAGCATCTTATGCTTGCCCGTTTTCAAATCCATCCGGTAAATGCCGATGTCCGCCGGGGCCTTCTCTTTCTCATAAGGGTCAGTGATGCCCACGTAGCCGTAGCCGGGCCGTAGGTTCTGGATACGGTTGAACTCGGTGCCGACGGCGAACTTCCCATTGGGAGCCAGGGCGTAAATGGCCTTGGGCAGGATGCGCTCCTTGCCCGTTCTGATGTTGCGGACGCGGCTCTTGAAAGCTCCGTCGATGCGGTCGTTCCAGATGACCTCTTCCTTAGAGTTGGGCAGCCACTGCAACATGCAACCCTGCTGCCAGCCCCAGGCATTGGACGTACCCAGCTTGCGCCATTTGTTGTTGTCTTGTAGGTCAATCAAGCCGATTTCCAAGGGGTCGTCGGGGCCGGGGGTGTGGCCCTCGAATGGGGCCTGCATCCCCAGTGCGTAGCGACCCGTGGGGTCAACTTGTAGTTTATCGTAGTAGCCGAACCAATGAGGATGCGCGCCGTCGGTGATGCGCTCGACAGGGAATTCTTCGGCGGGAAAGAAATGCATCGAAGGGAGGGTAGCCATTCCCAGGCCGCCCAGCAGGCTGTTTTTGAGAAAATTACGACGAATCATTTAGCTGTAAATTAAGCGTTTGTGTTTGTCCTGTTTTGAGAAAAGGCCCATTTGATTACTATTTAACGGCTTGGCTCTCCCTCATTTGATAGAGGTCTTTTAGAAATCTATCCTTCAATCCAATAGCCGCACATTGTACTGTCGCGGGCTGGGCTGATAGCGTGAAAATTTTTCGGGTAGCAGTGGCTCGGGAGTGAATATGAATACGTACCTGTCCCAGGGATTGTACAGCACGGCCTCTTCCCGGGAGTCGCCCGCCACATCGGCCGGAATGCAATGATACCATCCCTGTCGCTGATCGCCCTGCGTTTCGGGCAGGGCGGGAAATTGGTGCGCCAGGGTACCTTTGCCACTCCACAGCACCCCGCCGTTATAGAGGTGGGCGGGTTTCGTAGGGCCATTCCAGTAGATGACGTCCATGCCCGTGTTGTTGGGCGACTGATTGACCTTAAACCTGCGGAGGATTTCCCCTTCCTGCCCCACCAGCATCATATCGGTGTGGTGGCCGTTGTAGCGGATCATCATCTGCGGGCCCGGCGCGGCATCGTCGAAATGCGCCACGCGTAACTCTTGCCCATGCGGCACGAGTGCCTCGCCCAGATTCAGGACAGCGTTGCCTTCTTGGTCCATCACATGGCCGAAACCCGAGCAGAAAGCTCGCTTTTTCTTGGGGTCGTCCCAGTAATCGATGACCACGGCGTCCATGTTCTTCCCTAATTTCTTTTCCCAAAGCGGCTGCCCCCCGGCATTCAGCACGTAGTAGCCGCCGTTGATTTCGTCGCGCCCATCGTTGTCCATGTCTCCCAGGGCAGGGACGTAGGCTGGGCAGTTGGCGTACTCGTCCCACTGGTTTTCGTAGGTCCAGAGTACCCGCAACTCGTTATCGAACGCAATGATCTTTGTGCCTAGCTTGACGATAAAATCCTGCGGGCTGGACTTCCCCCGCAAGTTAGCGATCAGGATGCGCTGGTGTACCCAATTGGGGCCTTTCCCCTGGCTTGAAGTCAGTTCGGGTGGATTGGCCTGCCGCTTCACGCGGCCTGTCTTCCCGTCCAGGATCTGGACGGATACGTTCGCCATGCTTTGTGGCTCTACGGTTTTCCCCTCTTCCACAAAAAAGGTGATGACCTCGTTACTCCCGTCGGCATCGATGTCGAAGATTGTCACTGGACCAGGGCGATTGGGCTGTAGGCCACCCGCCCCTTTCTGCCAAAGCACCTTCCCGCTTTCATCAAACGCGCCGATAAAACAGGGCTGCACGGCCCCGCCGCCCACCGAGTTGGCGGCGCGGTAGACCAGGAAATCGGCCCTTCCGTCGTTCGTCAGGTCGCCCATGCGGAGGTCGCCCCCGTAGGTAAGCCCGTCGGTGGTAGTGAGGAAAGCTTGCGGGATGGGTACTTTTCGATAAAGAATGGGAGTACCTTCTTCTTGTTTTTGACTAAAACCGAGGCCGACCACAACCGTAAGGAAGAAGATTCCCGCTGCCCAGAATGATTTTTTCATGGAGTAAATTACGGAATCTGGCAATTTTCTCATAAAAACGGGATAATGTTCAGGTCGGTGGGGTACCTTTCCTAACTTTACTGGTTCAGAAGCTCCAGTCCGTAGAATTTTCGCGGGGTTTGCTGTTAAGTGCGACGTGCAGTCGAAGAAATCCGGATAGCAGATCCCCCGTCCCCAGCTTGGCCTCATAGTAATTATCCCCTTTCTGGCGGACGAACAATCCGTCTTTCCACAGAAACGCAACGGCCATATCGGCGTATCGCTGGGCTTGTTCCAGATACTGTTTGTCTTTGGTCAATTCGTACCCTTCCAAATTGGCGTGAATGGCCTCCCCCAGATTCTGGTCGTTGTAAATGTCCGGCAAGGATTGGCCGTTGGCTATGGCTAGGGACTTCTTCACGATGGAGGTCAGTTCGTTAGCCCCGCCTTTTGCCGCTATGTACGCCGCTACCCGGCTGAGGGTGAGCAGGCTGGACGTGCCGTAGCCTTCTTTCCAGGGCGTGGACCAGGGTGCGCCTTTAACGGGACTGCCGTCCAGGTTGACCTCGCTGTAATAATTTCGTTGCGCCTCGTTCCAGCCGTATTTATCATAGGCCAGCAGCAGCGTGACCGCCTGGCGTTTCATCTCGTCCGAAGCACACAGCTCCCCTGCCTTGTAAAGCCAGTAGGCATATAACGCCGTGTTGCTGAGGCTGGCGGTCTTTCCGGCTTCGGGTTCGGAGGCATGGTAAAGACAGCCCAATACCAGATTGGTGCGACGGTCGCGCAGGTTCCAGTACAGGGTGCCGATTTGCCAGCTTTTCTCCTTCCAGGTGGCATCGCCGGTTTGTTGGTACAGGAAAGCGTAGGAATAGGCGTACAGCGCGGCGTGTTTGATCCAGGGCATGATGACCTTCTGGTATGTGCTCTTGTTCCAAACGGCGTGACGGTTGAACAGGTTCGTTTGTGGATCGGGGCCGGTGAAATGGTATTGCAATCCTTCGATGGCCTGCCGGGTGCGGACCGGGTCGGCCTCCCACAAGCGCGGCCAGGGTGGCGTCCACTCGATCAGCTCATGGGGCATTAGAAAACCCGGCATCTGCTCAATCATCCGGCTTTCGGACACCGAAACCGTATCGGTAAAGAAATTGTAGTACAAGTGTTCGCCCCAACCTAAAAGGCCCGTGGCCGGGTGCTGCGCACGTTCTATGAATGCCTGGGAGTAGGCTTTCGAGGCCTTTTGGTACTTATTACTACCGGTGATCTTCGTAAGTTCATCGAATACCCGCAATGTAACTACGTCGTGGTAGTAATTGGCTCCCCCGACGGCCCGATCGGAGGAGCGCACCCCTGCGGTCGGGGGCACGCCCCTGATGGGTACCGTTCGGTCACGCGCATCTATGACGGCAGCCCACATGGGCGTGGACGCCGGGCCGTAAGTGTCAAGTCCGGTAGCTAACAGCGTATCGGCAAAGGTTTGGACGTAATACAAATAATCGCGCTTGTCCTGCCGGGCGCTCCCTTGCCCAGCGGATAACACAGCGACTTTATCGGACGAATTGTAGCGGGATCCGGAGATGTGCATCGTCTGCGCTACTACCGGAATGCTAGGTAACAGGCACAGCGGCAGACAAAAACAGCGGAGGTTTTGACAGAGGAACGAAATAGGCATAAGATGATTATTTCCGGTAAAAAACAAAAATGCAAGAAGTATAACATACATTCGGCGTGCCGTTGTGCCAATTCCAAGGTCTCACTCAGTCAACGAGCATTCCATTCATCGGCGTAGGAAAAGCAGTACAGGCTAAATTTCGTCCCTTCCATATCTCCCACAGGTCCCTTCTCCGATACGCGCACCGAGTTATGTGCCGACGCACATTCGCCGGGAAAGTAGGAAAAACCACCATCCGCTTTCTTGTGGACTTTCAACAGGAACTCAGCCATCCTGTTGCCCGCATCGCGTATATCCTCAAATCGGTAGCCGTGGTCCAACTGCTGGTTCAGATCTTTCAGCACCTTCATCGAATCCCAGTTGATGGTCATGGGGGAGTTGCCGCTGCTGCCGAACTGACCGTTGGGCTGCTGCAATGCCAACACCGAATCCAGGGCTCTCTCCGCATGGGGCACCTCCTTTCCCACGGCCTGGTAGCCGGAGATTAGCTTAAACAAGCCCGCCATGCCCACTTCCTTACTTTTGCAGCCCTGCTTCATGGGCAGTCCGGTTTTTGGATCCATAATATGCCCTTCCAACGTGGCGAAGGCTCGCTGAATGGTCGGTTCGGTGAGGGATTTTTTGGCATCGGGCAGGCTATCCCAGTAGAACCGCACCACCTTCGTGAACCGTTCGCCATACAGCCAGGGATTGGACCAATCCAGGCTCATAATCCAGTCCCGGACGTCCACTTCGCGCAGGTCCACGAAAGGGGCCTTGTCGCCCCGGGACTTGGGCGTAGCGCCAAGCTGATTGAGCGCGCCCTGCGCCGCTCCCGACATATGCGCCCAAATGTGCTCCCACGAGTGACGGTCGCTGATCCGGTCCTGCTCGCCGACCAATGGATCAATGTAGTATAGCTCGTCCGGGTGCCAGGTAGACTGAAAAAATGAGATGGCCTCCTCCTTTTGGGCCTGGGGCACCGCATCCAGCTCACCCAAGGTATCCAGGATTCCGATCCCCATGGCCGAGGACTCCAGGGCGTATTTCCTGTCCATCAAAACGGTGTACCTCCAGCGTCCCCAGCCTTCATCCGGGTACCTGGTGGTTTCCAGGAACCGCAGGACGTCCGCTTTTTGGGAAAGCAGGTAGCTGCTGCCTTTCTTACGCGCAGGGAATCCGGACAGGGAAAGTGGGAATACGGCGTACAGGACACCCACACCGATGGATTTTAGATTTTCTCTTCTGTTCATGATATGAATTATAGCAGATTACCGCAGCACCGACGGAATCACATGGATGGCCCCGTTGGTGGGTTCGAGATTTGAAACGAACACCCGGTTGCCGCTGGCCGTAATGGTGAAGGTTTCGTTGCGGTTCAGGTTGATGCTTCGGCCCTTGAGCAGCGAAGGGTAGGGTACGATGTCGAGCGTCAGGTCGGAGGACAGCACCTTCTTGTCCAGAATGTGCAGCAGCAGGGTGTTTCGCAGACTTTCGACCGGAATGTCTTCCAGTTTTTTATTTCCCAAAAAGGCTTTGAAGGCCACATCGTCGGGCGCGAAGAGCGTAAAGGTACCCCCGTTCAGAGTGCTGGCCAGACCCGCCCGGTCGATGGCCTGCGCGAGCAGACTAAAGGCATCGGGACGACTTTTAAGGAAACCAACGATGCTGGCGTCGATCTGGCCACTAGGCCGCTGGGGGGATGGCTCATACTCGAAGGAGGTTTGGCAACCTCCGCACAAGGCCAAAAGCAGCAGGAGGAAAGGCAGGTTTTTTTTCATGATAGCTTATTTGTAAAAAGAGTTTTGAACCAGGCTGGGATTGGCGTTCAGCAGCCCCTCGTTGATGGGCCACAGGTAGTTGGCCGGATCGGTGATGAGAGGTAGCTCGCGGGTGACGACCCCGTTGCGCACTAAATCGAACCAGCGCTTGCCTTCGACGCACAGCTCCACATATCGTTCTTTCAGGATGGCATCTTTCACCTGCGCTTGCGTGGTGGCGGTGCTGGCGGGCAATCCCGCGCGGCTGCGGATGCGGTTCAGGTCCACCAGGGCGTCGGCGGTGCGGCCCTGGTCGTTGAGCATCTCGGCCCGAAGCAAGATGATGTCGGCCAGGCGGTAAATGATGATGTTGGCGTCGAAAAAAGTAAGTTGTTGAATCCCCGTGGGCGAGCCCCGGTACTTGATGTACTTCGGAAAGCTGGTCGTGATGTCGAGCGCAATAGCCGGTACCCGCAAGTCATTCGGCTCGAAGATGGCCAGGAGTTTTTCGTGAATCAGCAGCCGATTGGAGGCGCTGAACGGGGCGTACGAAGTGAGCGAGGCCGGGGAGTCGTTTTCCTGCAACTCGTTCTGGGAGTTATTGAACTGGATTTCATAGATACTTTCGGGCTGATTCTTGACAGAGAACAAATTGCCGTAAGCCGCTCCCGGCACCAGCGAAAAGCCGCCCGTGTCGATAATCTGGTTGGCCGCCGCCAGTGCTTTGGCGTAAAAATCAGTTTTGCCTTCCACTTTTGCCATCCACAGGGCGTAGTCGGTTTGCAGAGCCAGCGCAGCCCAGCGGGTGGGCCGTCCCTTCGTCTCGCTTACGGTGCTATATACGGTGGGCAGTTGGGCAATGGCGAGTTCGATATCCTTCTCGATCTGCGCCAGTACCTGGGCTTTGGGCGCCCGGGGCTGCAAAAAATTGGTGGTGGCCGAGGTGTAAGGCTCGGTGATGAGCGGCACGTCGCCCCAGAGCCGTACGGCGTAATAGTAGCTGAATGCCCGCGCGAAGGCTGCCTCGCCCATGTACTGGCTTTGAAGGCCTGGGTTCAAGTTCGGCACGCGGGAGAGGTTGGCCAGCATCCAGTTGGCCCGGCCAATGACGGTGTAGAGCCGCGTCCAGTTACCGTACTGGGTGCCCGCCGAGAGATTGTTCTGCATGACATCGACCAATGACTGAACGAGGTTGCCCCGCTTGCTGCTGAAAATATCGGCTCGCAGGTCACCCCACACGCCCACCCACATGGTGACGTCCTGCAGGCCATCGTTCAGACCCACGGCGGCGGCTTTGGCTTCGTCGGGGGTGTTCCAGAAATTATCCTGCGTGATGCTATCGACAGGTTTAGTGTCCAGCACATTACAGGCGCTCAGCAGCGCCGTCATCACGCTCAGTACGGCTATTGTTTTATGTATTTTTTTCATGAGAAATTTTTTTTGCCCGCTTTACAAAACGATTATCTTAATTAAAAACCCACATTAATCCCGACAATGACCGAACGGGCCAGCGGGTAGTAACCCAAATCGACGCCGTACTCGATGGCATTCCCATTGGCATTGGAAGAGGTATTGACCACTTCGGGATCCAGGCCGGAGTAGCGCGAGAAGGTCAGTAGATTCTGCCCCGTCACGTACACCCGCGCCGACTTTGCGAAGAATTTGGAAATCAGGGCGGTAGGCAAGGTGTAGCCCAGCGAAGCCGTCTTGAGGCGGATGAAGGAGCCGTCCTCCAGCCAGTATGACGAATTTTGCCGGCCGTTCTGTCGGGAATCTCCCACGTAGATTTTCGGAAAACTGGTGATGTCGCCGGGATTGCGCCAGCGGTTCAGCACGTCGGTCGAGGCCCCAGCCCCGGTACCCAGGCGGTGGCTGTCGCGGTCGCGGCGGAGTTCGTTGAAGACATCGTTGCCGTAGGAGAAATTGAAGAACACGCTCAGGTCGAAGCCCGCATAGGAGAAATTGTTAGTGAAGCCGCCTGTGAAGTCGGGGTTGGGGTTGCCCAGGATCACGCGGTCGCTGTTGTTGATGATATTGTCGCCGTTGGCGTCCAGGAACTCCACGTCGCCACCTTTGTAAATAAAGCCCGTGGGACCGTTGAAGCGGAGCTGCTTGGTGTTGTCCTCATCGGTCGGGAACACACGCAGTTGCTGAAAGCCGTAGAAGCTGCCGATGGGCTGGCCCACCCGCAGCACGGCCCGTCCAGTCACGATGTCGGCGTCGTTGGGCAGACTAAGGACTTTATTGCGGTTGAAGCCCATGTTGAATGAGGTGGACCACTTGAAAGCCCCCGTAAAGTTGCGGGTGCCGAGGTCGAACTCGAAGCCCTTATTCTCGATCGACCCCAGGTTGACAGCGATGGTATTGTAGCCTGTTTGGGTGGGGATGACCTGGTTGAACAGCAGGTCGTCGGTGCGCTTGTGGTAATAGTCGGTTGTGAAAGTCACGCGGTTATTGAACAGTGCCAAATCCAGGCCGATGTCCCACTGCGTGGTGCTTTCCCAGCTTAGGTTGGGATTAGGCAGGCCGTTGCCCGCCGGAGCCACGCCGCCCTGTCCGTTGTAGTCGGCCCCGATGGCCAGCGACCCCCGCGCGGCGAAGTTGCCGATCTGCTGGTTGCCCGTTTTGCCCAGGCTGCCCCGCAGCTTCAGGTCATTGATGGTGCGGTTGCCTTTTAGGAAACCCTCTTCCGAAATGCGCCAGCCGACCGAGGCCGAGGGGAAAAATCCGAAGCGGTTGTTAGCCCCAAAGCGCGACGAGCCATCGTAGCGGGCCGTGGCGCTGAGCAGGTACCTTCCCTCGTAGTCGTAGTTGACGCGGGCAAAGTACGACTCGATGCCGTAAACCGTCTTGGTGGTATAAAGCGACTCACGCTGCGGCGCGGCGTTCAGCGTCGGGATCAAGTCAGTAGAGTAAAGCGAACCCTCGCCGCCGATGGTTTCGGTGTTGTTCTGCTGCTGGCTATAGCCCAGAAGGCCCGTGACGTTGTGCTTTTGGGCAAACTGGCGCGTGTAGGTAAGCGTGTTTTCGTTGATCCAGTTAAATTGCTGAGTAAGCTGCGCGGCCCCGGTGCGCTTGGCGGAACCGAACGAGAAAATGATTTGGGGATAAAAGCGATCTTCCTTGAAGGCCAGGTAGTCCAGAGCAATGGAGGAGCGAAACCGCAATCCTTTAAGAAGCTCGTATTCACCGTACAAATTGCTAATCAATCGGTTGGAACCAGTCTTTTGGTACGATGCCACTAGTGTGGTGATGGGGTTGTTGGGTAGCAGGTTGCCGTTGTCGTCGTAGGGCGAATCGGTGGGCGGACGGGTGAGGGTGCGGAAAATGACGCCGCGCGAGTCGCGGTTGGACTCGCTGACGCGGTTGCTGTTGCTGTGGCTGAACGTAAAGGTGTTGCCAATTGTAAACCGCTTGCTGGGTCGGTACTCCACGTTGGAGCGGGCCGTGATGCGCTGGTACTTCGAGTTCAGCATGATGCCGTCCTGGTCGAAGTACCCCCCGCTGACGTAGTAGTTGATCTTGTCCTGTCCGCCGCTGACCGACATCTCGTAGTTCTTGATGGGCGCTTTTTGGAAAAGAGCATCCTGCCAGTAGAAGTCGTTGTCGAAATTGACCGTGTCCAGGGCCGCGATGGGGTCGCCGGTGCGGATGTCGCGCCCGGAGTTGGCCCAGGATTCACGGACGTAAGCGCGGTACTGGTCGGCGTTGATTTGCGAAATGGTGCGGGTGATCTGCTGCGTACCCGTGTAGGCGCTGAACTTAATGCTGGGCGCGCCCGCCTTGCCGCGCTTGGTGGTGATGAGGACGACCCCGTTGGCGGCCCGTGCTCCGTAGATAGACGTGGCGGCGGCATCTTTCAAAATCTCAATCGACTCCACATCGTTGGGATTGATGTCGGCCAGCGGGCTGCTGCCCGAGCCGCCGTCGGCCAGGCGGTCCACGCTGTTGGACTGGATCAGGATGCCATCGACCACATAAAGCGGGTCGTTGCCGCCCTGCACGGAGGAGTTGCCCCGGATGCGCACCGTGAGCGCACCGCCGGGCTGGCCGCTGCTCTGCGCCACCTGCACGCCCGCCGCCCGTCCCTGCAATAGGTTATCGACGCTCGCCAGGGGAATGTTTTGCAAATCCTCGCCACTGACCGAAGCCACGGCGCTGGTCAGGTCGGCCCGCTTCTGGGTACCGTAGCCCACCACGACCACTTCGTTGAGGATTTTGTCATCGGAGGCCAGGGTCACGTTAAGTTTTGAAAGATTGCCGAGGGTTCTTTCCTGTGTGACGAAGCCAACCGACGAAAACACCAGCGTAATGTCACCTTCCGGAACTGTTAACTGGTAGCGGCCATCGGCTCCCGATATGGTACCCCGGCTGGTTCCTTTCACCACTACGCTCACGCCGGGGAGTTCTTCTCCGTCATCGCCCGTCACCACGCCCGAAATGGTACGATCGATAACCGCCCGCAAACCGGAAGTCGAAACCAACATCGACGATGCGCCCAGCGGTTGAATGTCCCCCCCCGGTATTGCGGGCGTAAGTAGTTCCGTAGTATTGACCTGGGAGGTTGGTTTGGATTTAGTTTCTTTGGGATCGAGAATCAGGTAGGTTGTCTGATTGATTTTTTCCACGGCCAGCCCCAGCGGTTCGACCAGTTTCTTCAAAATACGCTCAGGCTGGTTGCGCGAGAGCAGCGGCGGACTAGTGTACAGGCCACCCACCACTTTGTCCTCGGCCAAAAGCGAGATTTTGTAGTGCGCTCGAACCATCGCCAGTGCTTCGGAGAGTTTCAGGCGCTTTTGCTGTGCGCCGTCGGCTTTGGCTTTGGCCGCAAACGTTTGCCGGGCCGTGGCCAGTGTTTGGGCGGTAGCGGGCAGCAGCAGGTTGGTGAACAGCAGTAGCCCGACTAGGTTCAGGGCGTAGGTTTTGAAAAATGTTTTCATAAAAAATCAATTCAAGGGTTTGGCGTACATAGTTATGCGCTGTTCTTGGCGGTCGATCCGCACGGGGATGAGACGTTCGAGGGCGGTGAGGAGTTCGTCGGCGGTGCGGGCCTCGATCGTTCCAGTGATGGTGCGTTCAGCGATGGCCGGGTCGGCGATGACAACGGGGACGCCGAAGCGATCGGTGAGCTGGAGCGCGACTTGACCTATATCCGTGTGGTCGAATATAAATTGATGGTTGCGCCATGCCGTCAGCTGCTCGGGGCGGGTCGTACGGCCTTCTTGTACCAAACCCGCTTTGGCCACCTCGACCCAGTCGCCGGGCTTCAGCATCTTTTGCCGACTCAGTTGGTGTTGGGTGTAGGTTAACCGCACCGAGCCGCGTTCCAGAACCACTTTCGTTTTTTCGCGCCGACTGCTCACAGAGAATTCTGTTCCCAGCACATCGACCTGCGTCCCATCGGGCAACTGCACCACGAACGGGCGATCATCCTTAGTGTGAACGACGGAAAAAAATCCCTCGCCCGCAAGTTCCACACGCCGCACGGCCTGCCAGCGAACCAGGCGGCTCACGCGCAACACAGAATTGGCGTTCAATTCTACTGAACTCCCATCGGTCAGCTCGACCCGAGTCAACTGGCCGTACCCGGCACTGTATTCCTTGTAAAGTAATTGGTCACGGAATCCATAGGCGGTCAAAAGCAGAAAGGCGACCGAGGCGGCGGCCAGCCACCAGCGGCGGTTCAGCGACCGGACAATCGTCGGTTGCGGTCCGGAGTTCGAATCGTCGGCTTGCAGATTCGAAAGCAGCTGGGCCAGTTCGTTTTCGGTTTGGGAATCGACCCATAGGTCGCGCCTTTCGCGGGCTTCCAGTTGTTGGAAATACTTTTCCTGATTCGACGGAGAAGCCTGTAGCCAGGCTTCCACGCGTTTTCGAAGTGCGGGATTTGGGTCTCCGTCCAGGTAGGTATTGAGGTCTTTGGGATGTAGGTGGGTTGGCATAGCAGAGTGGTTTATACGCTACAGTCGCTTAACTGCTGCCCTACCCTACCTCTTAGAATAAAAAATTTTCGAGGATTATTGCAAGCAGAGGCCACTCGTCCCGCAAGGCCGCTCGGAAAGCGGTCAGGGCTTTGCTCACGTGGGCCTCCACGGCCTTGACCGAGATGGAAAGTTCGTTAGCAATTTCGGCGTAGGTTTTCTCATCGAATCGGCTCATGGTGAAAACCTGTCGGCAGCGGGGCGGAAGTCGGTCTAGGGTCTGCTCGATATAATGCAGTAGGTCCTGCTCGTGAAGCAACCGCTCCACCGTCCCGTCGGATTGGGGGTCGGACTGGACTTTTACAAAATGCTGATGTACCTGCTGATGACGCAACTGGGTGACCGCCTTGAAGCGCACCGCCCGGAACAGGTAGGCACGGTACGAAGTTTCCACTTTACGATAATTTTCGTGCTGCCAAAAATGGGTGAACACGTCAGCCACCAAATCACGGGCCATTTCCTGGTCATGCACAAACCGGAAGGCGTGCTGACACAGCACGGGCTGGTAGATTCTAAAAAGACGCGTAAAGCCCTGCTCGGGATTTAGCGAAAAAAGTTGTTTGAGCAGGGCTTCTTCGGGATCAACGGAAAGTCCGTTCGGGATTGTCTCTTCCGCCGGGACTTCACCATCAAGAGGTTTGGTTTCCTGCATGACCATTCGATTTTTTTAAAAGAAGTAGGCTGATAATGATTTATACTGTCAACCCCAGCCGCGATAGCCTGCCAGGTTATGTTGCGTATCGGAGAGAAATTCATTCCCTACCCCTATTGCTATTTCGGAGGAATGGGTAGGGGGAGGTAGTCCTGGCTGACGATCATCCATTCGTGCAATTTTGCCTTCAGGCGGTGTTCAGTTTCTGCATAATCCGGTTGGCCGCTCAGGTTGTACATTTCGTAGGGATCCTTTTCCAGATCGTACAACTCAAACATGGATCTGGGGTTTGAGAATAAAATCCTGCCGAATTTTTCTTCCAGCTTTCCATCTTTCTTTCTGGCTTCCAAATCCTTCCATAGGGGATGTCCGCTTAAATCCACGGGTGAATAAGGGAGTTGCCACAGGGCGTTGTAAATCATTTTGTACTTCTTGTCGAAGACCGTCCGGCTCAGGTCAAAATAGGCGGTGTTTTGAGGCAACCCCGAGGAGTGGGGAACCCGGGCGGCAAAAACGTAGTCATGACCGTCGTAAGCCTCTCCCCTCAGCGCGGGCAAAAAGCTTTGCCCGGTCATTTCAGCGGGTTTGTCAACCCCGGCCAAGGCCAAAATGGTAGGGGCAATGTCGATCCCGGAAATGGGCGCATCGGTTGAAATTCCCTTTTTTAGCCCCGGCCCGGCCACAATTAGTGGAACGTGAAGCCCCACATCATACAAAGTACCCTTGCCCCGCAGTAAAGCCGCGCCGTTGTCCCCCATGAAAATGATGATGGTATTTTGGGCAATATTCCTATTTTCCAGCTCCCGCAGTACTTCTCCCACGTGCCTGTCCATTCGCATGATTTCGCCGTAATGCTGAGCAAGATCTTTCCTCACTTCCTTAGTGTCAGGCATACTTTGGGGTATATGTAAACTCTGAGGATCAGGCTCAAAATCGTCGGCTGTAAAGGGACGGTGCGGATCGCTGAAATTCATCCACATGAAAAACGGCTTTTCACCAGGCACTTGATTGAGAAACTCTTTGAACTGCCCAAGTACTTTGTCGTCAGCACCCGTATTGAGGTAGTCGACCCGATCGGGAAACGTGACGAGGTGGTACTTTTCAAAAGCGGCAACCGTTTCTTCGGGCTTCTTTTCCGAGCCGTCCAGATGGTAGGGGCGGCCGCAAATGCCGCTATAATAATTTTGGGGTGCCAGGAATTCGGGGATGGTGAGGGTCTGCCGGGGCAAAGGAGCCGAAAAACGGCTCATGCGGATGTCTATTACATTGCGGCCCGTGAGAATGGAGGCCCGGGAAGGCACACACTGGGGAGCGGCCGTATAGGCGCGCTGAAACAGTACACCCCGCCGGGCCAACCCGTCCAGATTGGGCGTTTTCAAGTCTTTATTGCCGTAGATACCCAGGAAGGGAACGCTGTGATCATCGGAGAGAATGAGAAGAATGTTGGGGGCGGTACTGCGGGACTGATCGGCATGTTGCCCCCAGGCCAGCGCGGCCGAAAGGAACAGGCCGATAAAAATGAATCGTTTCATAGGGTAGAATGGTTTACAATAAAATTTGATTTGAATTCATTCACAACACCTCCACCGCGCTGGTATCGTAAAGACGGATGTCGCTGAAAATGTCCGTCCAGGGGGTAGTATCTACAAAACGCTCCGGCAGGAGTTTTTGCAATAAACCAAAAGTACCCACCATTGATAGAATCTGGTGCGGGTGCTGGTTCTGCCAATCGCTCTGCGGGTCGTTCCAGTAGTTCACTACCATATCGGCGTAATGGTGCACGGCTTTACCAATCTCCTTCGTCCGGTAGCCCGGAGCCAGCGTTCCCATGTACTGCAGCGCGTAGAGGGCATCCAGTTCCAGGTAGTGCATCACGTGCTGCCGTTTCACTTTCGGGTTGGGTCGATCCAGCCAGCGGCCGTTGGGTAGTTGCAGGGCCAGCACGCTGTCGATGACCCGCTCAGGGTAAAGAAAAGCGCGGTCATGGTGCTGGTACATGGGCAGGATGTGGACGCTGCCACCCAGGGGTTGGTGGCGGTCGGTGTAAGTCGTACCTTTTCGCCACCAGCCCGTTTTTCCGTCCAGATTTTTATTAAGCCAGGCAAACACTGCCTCCCGCCAGGCAACGGTGCAGGCGGAACTGAGGCTATAACAGTGGATGCCGCCCCAGAACAGATGCGACGCTGACCATTGTTTGGCCCAGTCGATTTGTTCAAGCCAGGGAACTGCCTCCTCCACGGTATCGAAGGCATCGTACAAACGAACCGGATAGCGCTGTCTACCGCCCAGTACGCCCAGGGCCCCGATGACCATGCCGTTGGCGTGGAGTTTGGAATGCCCGAAGCGTGCGGTGTAGCTGCCGTCCTCGGGTGCCTGATAGCTGTTGATGTAATCAATCCACTGCTGCTTTTGATCTTCCGTAAGCGTTTCAGCCAGCGCTTCCCCCATGATGTGGCGGGCAATCGCCACATCGCAGGATGCGTAGAGATCCACTTCCTGGGAAGAGGTGGTTCCGTACGCTCCGTAAGGTCTTTCCGAGGAAAGCAGCGAGGCAAAATGCCCGTTTATCCGCCGCCGGACTTCGCTGAGGTCAATGGTAACGGAGCGGATAGAAAATTCGGGTAGCTTGGCCACAAACGGCAGCAAGCCACTTTTGCCAATCCAAAGTAAGGCTTCTCGACGGTACATGATAACTTATTAAAGGCTTTAAAAAAGTTCAGCTACTTTTGTTATTATTGCATCGGCCTATTTTGGTTGGGAAAATAGGTTTCCAAAATCTTCTCCCCATTTTCTTTCTGAGTATTTATTCCGAACAAACCTTTTGACTTGTAAAATTATGAAAAGAAGACAGTTTTTGGGCAAGGGGGCTACAGGGCTTGCCTCGGTAGGTCTGCTGGCCCACCTGCCCCAATCGCTTTCCGCTTTTGCCCCGCGCAAGGCGGTTACTATACCCATTGGTTTTCAGTCTTTTGTGGTCAAGAAAGAAATTGCGGAAGACCTGAAAGGTACTTTGGATCGGTTGAAAGGCTATGGTTACGAGCAGGTGGAGATGTGTTCGCCGTCGGGCTACTTCAAGTACGGCTTCGAGCCGCTGGCGAAGTACTCGGGCAAAGAATTGAAAAAGATCATCGACGATTCGGGCCTCGATTGCGTCAGTTGCCACTTTACAATGGAAGAAATGAAAAACAACCTGGACGATCGCATCGACTTTGCCCGGCAAATGGGGTTGAAGCATATGGTATTTTCGGGCGGCCTTTCCACCGATAAACCGGACGAGTTGAAAGCCCGCTGTGAGACAGTGAACCAAATCGGTGAAAAGATCAAAAAAGCGGGTATGGTTACGGGTTATCATAATCATAATTCAGAATTCGACCTGAAGATTGACGGCGCGCCCGTGTACGATATGATCCTGAAAGAGCTTGATCCTGTTTTGGTTAAAATGCAGTTTCAGACGGCTGCCATCCGGTCGGGCTACAAGGCCGCCGATTATTTCAAAAAGTACCCCGGGCGGTTCATCTCGGCGCACTTGCAGGATTATTCCCCGCAGGATAAAACCAAGGAAGTCGTGCTGGGGCAGGGCATTTCGGACTGGAAGGAGTTCTTCGCGGCGGGTAAAAAAGCCGGCCTCCAACTCGTCTTCGTGGAAATGGAATCCAATCCCGGTACTTTGAAAAACAGTATTACTTACTTGAAAAACCTTTAAGTCCGTCTAAAACTTAGTTGTCTTTTTCGAGCAGGACTACCCAGTCTTGCTCGTTGTTTTTGCCCGGTGGATTGCCCGAATCGACTATTTTTCCTCCCTGAACGGTGGTTACGGAACCGTTTTGCAGAGTTCCCCCTTTCAAAGGATCGTACCAGCGAAGCATAAATTGGCCCTGGGTCTCTTTCAAATCTATCCGGTGATTGGCTGATTTGGGGAAATAAAGGGCGTACACCTCACCCGCCTTGCGCAGGCAAAAAGCGCCGTCGGCCATCGCCAGCTTGTGGTCAGGCCGCATCTCCCAGTAGGGCAGGTTTTTTTGGAAAAAATCCAGGGCGTAGCGGGTGAAGGTCCAGAGTTGGTCGCGCGAGCGCCAATCTTCCAGCGTGAGGTCGTTGCCTTTGGTGAAAGCCCCGAAGTACCACTCGATGCCCGACGCGCCGGAAAGTAAAGTACCCCACAGCACGTCGCCGCGCAGGGTCTCGTGGGTCGGGTCTTCAGCGTCAGACTTAGCCCCGACGTCCCACTTGCCGATTTCGTCCATCGTCACCAGCCATTCGTGGCCCGCCTGACGGGAGCGGTCTTTCCAGTTCAGCACACTTTGCGCGGCTTCCCTGCGCTCGGACACTTGCAGGGCTACTCCGTCAAGATCGGCAAAACCTAGTAAAGAATCCAAAATTTCCTTCTTTGCAGCCTCCGTGGGTAAGGTATGGACCGTCACCGGGTGACGGTAGGGGTCGATTTTGTTGAGAAAACGGGTCATGGCCTTGCGCTGGGCGTCGTTTTGCCCGACGGGCGAAAAGTGGGCGGGGCCGTTTTCCTCGCCCAAATTCCAGTTGAGGGCCGGGTGGTGGGAAAAGCGGGCCACCATTTCCCGCAGGTAGAGCTGCCGCATCGGCCCCAGGTCGCCGCCGTCGAGCAGGGTTTCGTTTTCGGTTTCCTGCAAAACGATCTGCATGAAAAGCCCCCGCGACTGCATATGTTGGAAAACGATCTCCCACTGCGCTAGCTTGCTCACGTCGAAGCGGGTAAAGCCCTCGGGATTCCGGTAGGGCCACACGTCCTTGCCGTCGCCCCCTATGTTCATCGTAAGGAAGTACATCGAATTCATACCCTTGGAAGCCAGATAGTTGATGCCGCCGATCAGCGCCTTGCCCTTGCCGCTTTTCCAGGAGGGATCGCCCGTTTTCCAGTCGTTCAGGTGCGGGGCGTAGGCGTGGATGGCCGTGGGGGCCGGGGTGTCTTTCTCTTTGTTGACCCCCGCCATGCGGTAGGTATCGTCAAAATCCGCGTAGGCCAGCAGGTTCTCCGGGCTGTTGGTCCCACCTTTCAGCCAGTAATCACCTGATTCACCAAACCTAAAATAACCGTTGGAGGCCATGAGGCGCCCGTGGGCCATGAAATCGCTGCCGCTGCTGTCGGCGGCTACTACCCGGAATTTGCCTTCGGCGTTTTCCAGCGTTACTGATTCCCCGCTTTCCGCCGGGTCGGCGAGTGCGATGCCGTTGCTCCGTTCCAGCCGGGCGGCGTATTCCCAAGTACCTTCCCGGCCGGGGGTGAAGCGGACGCGCCACACATTGCCGCTGTCGGCGCTGGTGTTGGCGGCGTCGCCGTCGGCGGCGTAGAAGCCTCGCACCGCGTACTCGACGCCTTCGTGCTTGAAGTTCACCACAAGGCGGTAATTCAGGAAGGGATTGTCGGCGTCGGTTTCCGAGGTGGCAGGACCCTGAAAGTCAAGCGTTACGGTCTGCCATTTCGGGTACTCAATCGGGCTGTCCCCTTCCGTACTTTTACAGGAAAAGAACAGAAAGAGGCTGAAGGCAAACGTGAGCAGACGACAAAGTACTTTCATAGGAAGGGTTTAGGGTTTGGTTAGAAATCAGATCATTTTCATTTTTTCAGGGTTCCAGCGGACGGGCTTTTCCTGGTAGTAGCTGTGGTTGGCGAGTAGAGCCGCCCCGGCGGCGCGCAGCCCGAAGGTCGGGTCTTCGATGATTTTGCGCTCACCGCGAATGGCCTTGAAGAAATTGGCGGTGTGGTCGTAGTTGCCGCCCCGGTACCCGGCGGGAGCTTCCCACACGGTGCTTCCGGTCGCCAGGGCCGAGGCGCGGGGTTTCTCTATTTGGGCGGCGTATTCGGCCAGGATTTTCTTTTGCGTGGCCTCCGTAAAAGCCCCCAGCGCGTAGGGGGTCGGCATCAAGCTCAGTTTCGTGCGGTTCAGCACGACGGACGTCTGGCTCACCTCCATGTCGCCCTCGGTGCCAATCAGTCGAAAACCGCCCTTGCCGCCGCTCCCGGCGATGAAATTGATGCGAAAAGCCGCGTTGAAAGCCGCGTGAGTGTCGGTCTTGGGAAAATCGTAAAGCGTGATGCTGACGTCCGGCACGTCGCGGCCGTCCTTCCAGTAGCGCAGCCCCCCGGTGGCCTGGGCGCGGTCGGGGCCGTGGGAGCTGAGGATGTAGTTGAGGCTGGAAAAAGCGTGGACGAAAAGATCGCCCGCTACGCCCGTGCCGTAGTCGCGGTAGTTGCGCCAGCGAAAAAAGCGCGTGTTGTCGTAGGGTACTTTGGGCGCGTTGCCCAGGAAGGCGTCGAAGTCCACCGTCTGCGGGTTGGCGTCGGGCGGGATGGGGTACTGCCAGGCCCCCTCGGTGGTGTAGCGGTCGCTGAAAAAATCGAACATCACGATCTCGCCGATGGCCCCATCCTCGTAAAGTTGTTTGGCCTTTTCGTTGCCCAGCGACGACATTCCCTGGCTGCCGATCTGGCAAAGTTTGCCGCTGGCTTTTTGGGCGGTGATAATCGCCTGGCCCTGTTCCCATTGCTGCACCATCGGTTTTTCGCCGTACACGTGCTTGCCCGCTTTCAGGGCGTCCATGAACATAGTTTGGTGCCAATGGTCAGGGGTAGCAATGAACACGGCGTCGATGTCCCGGCGGGCCAGCAGTTCGCGGTAGTCCTTGGTGAGGAAGAGGTCGTTGCCCCAAAGCTCTTTGGCGCGATCGAGCCGACCGTCGTAGAGGTCGCAGACCGCCACCAGCTTCACACCCGGTACTTCCAGCGAAAACTTCATGTCAAGGACGCCCCGGATGCCGCAGCCGATCAATCCGATGTTGATCTGGTCGTTGGCAGCGTAGGGACGGGCATCGTAGTTTCTGTTTTCAAGAAATAATTTTTGACGAGAAGAAGCGGCCAGTACCGCTGGAGCGGCAGTCAGGGCGGCCGCTCCAGCGGTGATATTTTTCAGGAAACGCCTTCTGGTTTTGTTACTGTCGGAGTAGTTCATGGTTTTCTAAAAAGAAAGGGGTTGAAGTCAGGGTCTGTTACGAGACACCTCACTTTTGAAAGGATAGAGAGGCGAATATACATGCTCCTGCTCCATAATGGCCTGCATTTGCGAGACCACGTCAGGGAACTGATCTGCCACGTCCACTTGCTCGGAAATGTCCTCAGCCAAATTGTAAAGTCGTAACTTCATGGGGCTAATCTGAGTCGGGTGAACGCGTATCCCTTTCCAGATACCCAGGCGGACGGCCTGCTGGTTTTCATATTCCCAGTACAAGTGTGGATGCGGGGTCTGCGGCTGGCCCAGCAACGTGGGCAGGTACGAAATTCCGTCGATTCCGGCGGGTGGTTTCTGCCCGGCGATCTCGGCCATCGTGGGCAGGAAGTCCCAGAAGGCGGAAGGGTGCGAACTCACGCTGCCCGCCTTCACCTTGCCCGGCCAGCGCACGATAAGCGGCACCCGAATGCCCCCTTCCAGCAAATCGGTCTTGTAGCCGCTGAATTGGGCGTTGCTGCTGAAAAATGCAGAAAATTGGTGGGAATAGGGCATCGGCCCGTTGTCGCTGGCGAAAATGACGATCGTGTTTTTATCTATTTTCAAACTTCTTAGTTTTTCCATAATACGCCCCACGTCCCGATCCATGCGAGTGACCATGGCCGCGTAGGCCCTGGTTTCCTGCTGAATGGCGGCACTCGCTTCGGTCAGGTACGGATGATTGGCGTAGATGCCCAGTTCCGGCACCTCCTGCCGCTCGCCCACGGGAGCCTCGCCGTTGTTGTGCGGAACGGTCAGGGGCAGGTACAGGAAAAAAGGTTTGCTCCGGTTTTCATCGATAAAGCTGATGGCCTCCTTGATAAACAGGTCGTGGGCGTAATCCACCTTCTTGGTGGCGTAGCTTCCTTTGCCCTTCGTCCAGTGGGTCGAGTCCTTATAAACTACTTCGTTCCGCAGGTTCTCTTTCCTGCCATTTTTTAGCAAAAACTCCGGGTAGAAGTTGTGGGCCAAAATCTGATCCAGCACCCCATAGTAGAAGTCGAAACCCTGGCGATCCGGTCTTCCGGAAGTATCATCATTGCCCAGTCCCCACTTGCCAATCATGGCGGTGGCGTACCCCGCCCGCTTCATCACCTCGGCCACTGTAAGGGCCGAATCAGGCAAAGGAGACCCATTGCCGGTGGCCCCATTGCCCCGGACGGAGGCGTGGCCCGTGTGCATCCCGGTCATCAGCGCGCAGCGGGAAGGCGCACACACCGTGGAACCCGCATAATGCGCCAAAAAGCGCATACCCTCCCGGGCCAGTTGGTCGATATGTGGGGTTTTGATGCGGCCTTGCCCGTAACAGCCCAAATCCCCGTAGCCCATATCGTCGGCGAGGATGAAAACGATATTGGGTCCAGGGATTTCGCCTGCCGCGTGTCGAGCACCATGCTGCGTTTGTGCTGCGCAACCTGCCAGCAGTAGGGCGACCGATAAGGCAAGAGTCAAAAGTTTATTGTTATGCATCCTAAATCAGGTTTACTTTGAACGTATCGGTAACAGTTCATTCCGGCGTGATTCCCGCCGCCGCCAGTTCGCTTTTAGTCAGGGGAAAAGTCGACGAAGGCTCGTGCGCTTTTTTCATGATTTCCCGAATCCGGGCAACCACGGCGGGATACTGATCGGCTACGTTCTTGCGCTCTCCCACGTCCTTGTCGAGGTCGTACAGCTCGAATTTATCTTTCAGGATCGTGAAAATCCCTTTCCATCTCCCCATTCTCACGGCCTGTTTGTACTGGTTTTTCTTGAAATCAATGGATTCGTTGAATTCCCAATAGAGGTAGTCGTGCTGCGGTTGCTTTTGGCCCAGCAGTTCCGGCAGGAAGGAAATGCCATCCGTCCGCTGCTGAATAGGAGCACCCGCAATCTCGCAGACCGTAGGCAGCACGTCGTAGAAAGCCGACAGATGATCCGACCGGCTCTCCGCCTTCACCTTGCCCGGCCAGCGCACAATCATAGGGGAGTGCATCCCCCCGTCATAAAACGACCGCTTGTATTCCCGGAACGGACCGTTGGATTTAAAGTAGGCGTGGTCGTGGCCACCCTCATGGTGTGCCCCGTTGTCGCTTGTGAATATCACGACGGTATTCTCGCTCAGTTCCAGTTCATCGAGCTTTGTCAGTAGCCTCCCCACGTATCCGTCCAGGGCCTGCATCATCGATACAAAGGCTTTTTCCTTTTCGGGCAGGATGTCATTCTTGACTGGAAACTCCGCGTGGTACTCCATCGGGTCGTGTGGCAGGGCGTAGGCTACATACAAGAAAAAAGGTTTGGCCTGGTTGGCTTCCAAAAACTCCATCGCCTTAGTGGTCACGATTTTGTCCATGATAATGGGGCGTGTTTTCAGGTCCGCTGACGTCAAGTCGAACAATCTGCCGTTGAGGTACATGGGTTCAGTATTGATCGCCTTATAGCCTGCGTAGGGTAGATGGTGGCCCTGTGCATCCCACAAATCGTCGATCATTTGGCCCACCCGGTTGGGGTAATCTGAACTAAGCTTGCCGAAATGGTAGTCGAAGCCCCGGTCGTAGGGCGTCTGTTTCGTGAGCTCGCCGCCCAAGTGCCAGCGCCCGCTCATGCCTGTCACATAGCTGGTGTTGACCTTAATGGCTTCCGGTAGGGTGACGTATCGGTCTTCGAGCGGCACCACGCCCACGCCCGGCAGGGCTTTGTGACCGCGAATGGGGCTGTGCCCGGTGTGCAGCCCCGTCATCAGCGATGCCCGCGAAGGCGCACACACCGCCGACCCCGCGTAGTGATTGGAAAATAGCATGCCCTGTCGGGCCAGTCTGTCGATGTTGGGGGTGGAGAAAGAACGCTGCCCCAGCACTGACAGATCGCCCCAGCCCATGTCATCCGCCAGGATGTACACGATGTTGGGCGGAGTGGCCCGTTTGGGAGGATGCCCCTCGGCCAAAACCTGGTCCGGAGGCCCGCTAAAAAGGGCGAACAGCAACAGAACCAGAGCGAGATAGTGTATCTTTTGGTAAAACATGAATCTGCAGTAATTGAAAAAAGGTGCGAACTCTCTCTTAATTCAAAGCCGGATTGCGCGATAACTCCGCCATTGGGAACAACCATACCATCGATGGATCGTCGTAGGGAATGTCGCTTCCCTGGCGATCGCCGGACGGAATCGGGCGCTTCTGGGCCTGCAGGTACATCAGTTCGGCTCCCTCGAAACTGAGTTCTTTGTACCACTCGTCGTCGATGGCTTTGAGCGTCACCGCACTCAGCAGCGGCAGGCCCGCCCGCTGGCGCGTGAGGTTCAGGTCGGCCAACGCCTCGGCCGTATTGCCCCCGTCGAACTTGATGAGCGCCCGCATCAGCAGGAATTCCGGCGAGCGGAACATGGGGACGTTGGCGACCGCATTCTGGTACTTGTTGTTCCAAATGTGGTACGGCTCCTTGTAATCCGACTTGTACAGCGGGTCTTCCCCTGCGTTGTAGCGGATAAACCAGTCGCGGTAGCGCAGATCCTTGGCCGCCTCGGCGGGAACATTCCAGCCCAGGGCGTCGGTCATGCTGCTGCTTAGGGCGATGCCCCGCTGACGGTTGGTAGCATTGCCCGTGTACAGGCCGCTCATGCGCGGGGTGCGCCAGGCGTTGCGGTAGTAGAACGACACGTGCCAGATCGTTTCGGAAGCGCGCAAGCCCAATCCCTGTAAATTGAAAATATTCTTGCGAAGGTCGGTCTTGACCAGCGGGTACTTGCTGTTATTGGCCCCCAGAATGGCATTGCACTGTTCGAGCGCTTTGGGCCAGTACTGCTTGCCCATGATGAAATATACCTCGGCCAGCAAAGCGCGGGCGGCGTCCTTTTGGGCGCGATCCTGGTAGGTTTCGGGATGCACGCCGGGGATGTATTTTTCCGGCAGCAACTGAATGGCCTGCTGCAAATCGCTGATGATGAGATCGTAGGTTTCCTGGTTAGTGCTGGGGGCATCGAAGCTGGTCGCCGACACATTGGGAGTCTTTTTCAGGATAATACCCTTGGCAGTAGGCTGGCTGCTGAA
Organism: Telluribacter sp.; assembly: GCF_035998675.1. NCBI lineage: Bacteria > Pseudomonadati > Bacteroidota > Cytophagia > Cytophagales > Spirosomataceae > Telluribacter > Telluribacter sp. Next base: position 75,138 of record NZ_DASYHI010000008.1, on the reverse strand, counting down.
CGGTGGCGCAAAAACGCGGGTCAGGTAAAAGTGGGCAAAGGCCCGCAGGAAATAGGCTTCCCCTTTGATGCGTGGCACCCAAGCCTCGTTGATGTCCACGATTGTTCCGCCCGCCTGCTGGTAGTATTCCAAAACATTGTTGGCCGATTGCAGCACATTGTACGCGCCACGAAACCCGTATCCGATGGCGGTGATGGCGTTCTCGGTATTCTGGCGCAGGTAAAGGGGCTGAACGTTGGAACCCCCGTTCCGGCTGCCGTCGGCAAAGGGTTGCTGCTCCACTACGTGCGTAACCAGCGTGTTGTGGACTTTGGTCAAATCCAGAATGCCCCAGTCGCCGGGCGATTTGAGGTTGAAGTACCCGCCCCGGACAAAGTCGTCGATGTCCTTATTGGATGAGGGAGCCAAAACCGTCTGGGTGGAGAAAGTCGCTTCGCTTAGGAATTTTTCTTCGTTACAGGAGGTGACCAGAGCGGCCAGACAACCCAGTACGGCGATCAGATATATTTTATTGAGAGTCATGGTCTTGGTAATTTAAATGGGTTAAAAATTAAGGTTGATGCCCCAGTTGGCGCTGAATACCTGAATTGGCGGAGCAAAATTGACGATGCCCTGTCCCAGGTTGCGCTGCACCGCAGTGGTAGGGCGGCTGTTGATGACGTCCTCCTGGATGCCCGCGTAAAGCTGCTCGGGATCGAAGCCTCTCACTTTCGTAAACGTGGCGACGTTGTTCATGTTCATGAACACGTTGATGTTGGAGAACGGCAGTTTTTTCAAAAGGCTCGCGGGTAACTGGTAGGAGAGCGTCAGGGTTTTCAGGCGCATGAAATCGCCGCGCTGCAAAAAGTGGTCGCTGTCGTCCGACACGTTTTTGGCCTTGGAGGGGTTGGCCGTACCCAGTTCCCGGTTGGTCCAGGTGGGCGCGCGGTAGTAGGCGTCGGTATTCTGCGCCGACCAGGAGTCGGTGGCCAGATCCTTGCGCAGCACGGTTTGCCCCGAACCGATATTGCGGAGAGCACCAATGTTGTCGTACAGGTAGTTTCCGCCCTGAAAATACAGCAGGAAGCTGAACGATATTCCTTTGTACGATAAAGTGTTGGTCAACCCGCCAAAGAACGTGGGAATACCGGTTTTGCCATCCTGAACGATGGAGTTGGCGTTGACCTGCGAACTCGTCGGTACCAGCGTGTTACCCGTAAAGACATATTCCTGACGGCTGGCCGCTTCCGGGTCAATTTCCTTAATTGTCGGGTTGCCATTGGCGTCGTAGCCGGCAAAGGCCGGCAGGTAGAACATCCCGATGGGTTTGCCCAGTTGCACGGTGGTGAGGCCATTGATGCTCAGCGTGGTGGGCGAACCGCTGAATTCTGGATACAGCGTTATTACCTTATTTTTATTCAAAGTCAAATTCAGGTCGGTCGTCCAGCCGAAGCCACCGTCCCGACTGCGTACATTTTCGGAAGAGAGTTCAAACTCCCAGCCCCAGTTCTTCATGCTGCCAATGTTGGCGAGCGCGCCCACGAAGGCATTGTTAGTAGAATAAATGCCGATGCTGGGGGCAAGAGGCACGTTGAAGAGCATATCCGTCGTCAGGGAATTGAAGTATCCCACCGACCCGGTGAAACGGTTGAACAACCCAAAATTGAGGCCGATGTCAGTCGTCGCCGATTTCTCCCAGCGGATGTCGCCCGAGGCAATCTGCGACTGGATGTAGGCCGTGGAGGTGTTGGAGTAGTTTGGCCAGTTCTCGAAGCTGGCCCCGATGTACCCGAAGGGGGGGATATTGGAATTACCCGTCAGACCCCAACTTGCCTTGGCTTTCAGATAGTTGATAGCCCCAAGCTTATCCTTGAAGAAGGGATCCTCGGAAATCACCCAGCCCGCTGCCAGGGAGGGAAACAGGGCGAAGCGGTAGTTGGGCGAAAAGTTGGAACTACCGTCGCGGCGCAGGGTGGCCTGCAACTGGTAGCGCTCCCGGAAGTTGTAGTTCAGTCGCGTGAAGTACGACAGAAACCGCACGTTACTCCCCATATTGTTGCTGTATTCCAGGAACTGATCGGACGTTCTGATGAGTCCGAGCGTACCCTCCACGCGCGAATCGCCATTCTGGGCCTGCAGCGCGGTGGACTGGTTGCGCTGGTCGGTGACCTCGTAGCCCAACAGGGCCGAGATTTTGTGGTTATCCAAAATCGTACGCTCGTAGTTGGCGGTGAAGTTGGCGTTTAAGTTCAGGCGCTTGACGTTTCTGGTATCGTAGCGCGGCGAGCCGTTGTAAATGTAGTTCAGGGTGTCGGGGCGTGAGGAAGCCAGGTCTTCGGTTTTCACGTTGGCAATCCGCATGCGCTTGCTGATCCACTTGCTGTCCTCGGTGGTGGTGTAGTCGATACCGCCCGCCAGCCGCAGGGTAAGGCCGGGCAGGGGCGTGGCCTCCACGTTGACTGAGGATAGGTTACGATTGGTGGCTAGGTTGTCGTAGGCATTGTTACGGTCGGCGGAGTAAGTGAGGTTGTTGCCGCTAAACGGGTCGAATGGCGCATCGTTGTCGGGCCACCGCTGGGGAAACACCGGCAGCGCGCTGCTGTACAGCCCCCAATAGCCGCCCCAGCCACCATAGTTGAGGTTGGGGTCGGCGAAATTGACGGTGGTGCTGCGTACGTTTTGCCGCTGGTTGTCGGTGTGGGAGAAGGTGTTCCGCACGTCGATTTTAAGATAATTGGAGGGCGAAAAACCCACGTTGACCCGGCCCGTGTACCGCTTGAAGTCGGTGCCGATCCAGTTGGGCTTCTGATTGAAATAGTTGCCCGAGATGTAGTAGTTGGCCTTGTCGTCGCCCTTGGAAACGGAAAAGGTGTGCGACATCTGACTACCGTCCCTGATCACCAGCTTCTGCCAGTCGGTATCAGTGGTTTTGTATAAATTTAAATTGGTGTAGCGCGTCAGATTATCATTGCGCTGATCCAGCAGCGGCAGCCGAATCGGCACGAAGGTGTCGTCGGTAGGGTCGGTGAAGCCTGCGTTTTTGCGTCCCTCGGCCACCAGCCCGCGCCATTCGGCGGCGTTAGCCAATTGGATTTGGTTGATGGGTTTGTTGATGCCCTGGTTGAAGCTGTACGAAAACTGCCCCTTGCCGTTTCGACCCGTTTTGGTGGTGATGAGGATTACGCCGTTGGCACCCCGTGAGCCGTAGATGGCGGTAGCCGCCGCGTCTTTCAGCACCGATACGCTGGCGATGTCGCTGGGGTTGATGGTGCTGAGTGCCTGGGTGGCCCCGTTGCTGATCGGCACGCCGTCAATGAGGATAAAGGGCTCGGTTCCTGCTGTAATGGATTTGGTGCCCCGGATCTGAATGCGGGTATCGGCTTCGGGATCGCCGCTAGCGGTGTTGATGCGCAGCCCGGACACGTTGCCTTGCAGGGCCTGCTCGAAACTCGCCCCGTTTATTTTCTCGATCTTATCGTTTCGGACGGTGGAGATCGAGCTGATCACGTCCCGTTTGGCCTGCGTGCCGTAGCCCACCACCACCACTTCGGACAGCGCCTTGACGTCGGGATTCAGGGTAATGTCGATGACCGACCTGTTGTTAACAGCCACTTCACTGGCGAGATAACCCACGTAAGAGAACACCAGCGTGCTGGCGTTGCCGGGAGCTGACAGGCGGTAGTTGCCTTCTGAGTCGGTGGTGGTACCGATGGTGGTGCCTTTCACCAGTACACTGACACCCGGCAGCGGGTCGTTGTTGGTCACGTCGGTGACCCGCCCCGTGATTGTTTTTTCTGCACCCTGCGCGTAAACGGGGGGCGCGGCTGCCAGTTGCAGCAGGCTTAGCAGTAATGCCAGCCCCCACAGATGATTAAGTAATCGTTTTTCCATTGTGTACATAAGTTTTGGTGAAAAAAGATTTAGTTAAAAATTAAATACAGAGAAAGCATCACCACCGACAGCCCCCCCCACAGCCAAAGTACCCGCCGCGAAGGCGTGTAATTCAGGGCGGCGTAAGATTGGGTGAGCGTGGGAAAATCCGAGCGTCGGTCGAGCGGCGTCGCCAAAGACACGCCCACCATCAGGATCAAAATGAAAACAAACAGGAAAAAAGAAACCAGCAGGAAATGCGGCCAGAATGTCGGGCTGGGCCAGGCGCGAAGCTGGCAAACGCCTACGGCCAGACTGACGATGGAACCGACCACCAAACCGACGTTGGCCGCCGGGGTGGTCATGCGCTTCCAGGTCACGCCCAGCAAAAACACCGCTGCCATCGGCGGGGCCAGGTACCCCAGAATCGCCTGAAACAGGCTGAACAGATCCATGCCCTTGATCCGGTCGAGACCCAGCGCAATCAAAATCGCCCCTACTGCCCCAAGTACCACCACCGTGCGCCCAACGGCCACCAGCCGCGACGGCGACGCATCGGGCCGGAACCGCCGGGCGTAAATGTCAATCGTGAACACGGTACTCAGCGAGTTGAGGGCCGAGTCGATGGTGCTGACGAGGGCCGCGATGAGTACCGCCATAATCAGTCCGACCATGCCCACGGGCAGCAGGCCCGTCACCAGGGTCATGTAGGCTTCGTTTTCGTCGGGCAGGTTGGGGTAGAGCAGGTAGGCGATTATGCCCGGCAGGATGAACAGCGGCACGTCGATGATTTTGAGCCAGCCCGTGAGGTTGGTGCCCAGTTGCCCCTGTTCCAGATTTTTGGCCCCCAGCACCGATTGCACCATGCTTTGATCCGTACACCAAAACCAGATGCCCAGCACCGGATAGCCCAAAATAATGGCGATCCAGGGGTAATCGGGATTATCGGCGGGCAGTAACAAGCGTCCGTAGTCGGCGGGTAGTTCGGTGAGCAGCCGATCGATTCCGCCTAGTTTATAGATTCCCGCGATTACCAAAATACTGGAAGCCACGATGAGCAGAATCATCTGAAAAACGTTGGTAATGGCAATCGCTTCCAGCCCGCCCGCCACCGCGAAAAAGGTTGCCAGCAACATCAGCGCGCTCACCGACGCCCACAGCGGCCAGTCCATGATTTGGTTTACCAAAAGCCCCCCGGCGTAGAGCGTCAGCCCCAGCCAGGAAATCAGAATCGTCACCAACGAGTACCAGGCTAGCATTTCGCGGGTGGTAGCGTTGAAGCGCTTTCCCATGAACTCGGGCAGGGTACTTACGCCAGTATTCTTGTAATGCGGGGCAAAAACCAGAGCCAGCAACCCGATGAAGACGAAGGCGTACCAGGAGAAATTTCCCGCCACGATGCCCGTCGTGTAGCCCACCGCGCAGGATGCGATTAGCATCGACGGCCCCACATTGGTACCCCACATCGTTAGGCCGATGCTGTACCAGCGCAACTTACCGCCCGCCAGGAAATAGTCGCGCTCGCTGCTTTTCTGCTTGCGGAAGCTGATGTACGCACCAATGCCCACCAGCAGCAGCAGGTAAACGACTACCACGCCAAAATCGAGCAGATGTAAGTGCTGGTGGATGTTCATTCTTTTTGGGTATTAGGTTGTTGGGATGTTAGGCATTAGGTTTGGCAGGAGCTTATTCAGCTTTAAAAACTGGCTATCGTCAAAAAATGAGATGAGAAAAAACATTTGATAGCCTTATGACCTAACAACTTAAAAATCATTTCCAAATGAATCGGTCAGTAACGCGCTTTTCCTTCTCCAGGCGCGGCCAATCGACCTCCGCGCCGATGCCGGGTACTTCCGGCAGGATGAAGTGTCCGTTATTTATCTCCGCCCGTACGCTCAGCAGAGAAGCCATCGTTCCCACCACCGGCTCCAGGTACTCAAGTTGAGCCTCGTCGCCCACAGCCGCCACGATGGCCGCATTGAGGTGAGAAGTGCCGCCACCGCTGAACATCAGGCCATGATCACGGGCCATTTCGGCAATTGACAGCCATTCTCCCAGGCCGAGGATGTGTCCTGCAATGGGTTGCAGGTGCTGAACTCCGGCCCGCACCAGCGAGGGGAACACCAGCGCCGTGCGCTCCGACTCACCGTAGGAGATGGGTACGGGTGAGGTTTCGCACAAGGTCTCGATATCGTGCAGAGCCGCCGAGTGGATCGGCTCTTCCAGCCAGGCGATGTTCATTTCACCCAGTTCCCGGCTCAGTACCTGCGCCTTATCCAGGCTCAGCGATTGGTTGGCATCCACGGCCAGCCCGGTTTCGGATCTTAGCGCTTCCCGAACCAGAGCAATCCTAGTCAAATCATCATGTAGCGTGGTTTCCAGTCCGCCAAACTTCATCTTGATCGTAGCGTAGCCCTGTGCTTCCCAGGCCAAGCACTCGTCGAGCAGCTCGCTGCCCGTGAGGCTGATGCTCCCGCCGCTGGCGTAGGCCCTCACCCGTGGCTTGCTGCCCCCCAGGTAGCGAAACAAGGGTACTCCCTGCTGCCGGGCTGCCAAGTCATGGAAAATGCGGTCCAGGTGGCCCAAAGCCAGGGCCGCCCCGCCCCGAAACCCTTCATTGCGGATGCTCCAGTAAAGTAGGTGGTAAAGTTTTTCGTAGGAAGTCTCTTTTGTTTCGAGCAGTTGTGGGACAAAGCTGTTTTTAAGCAAGTCAAAAGCCGTAAACGGAAATTCGCACTCGCCCCACACGCCGCTGCGATCAGTGAGTCGGACGAAGCAGGCGCGGTATTCCGCAAAGGGCCCCATGGTGGCATCATAAAAAGGGCGCTCAAACTTCACCGGGGCAACGCAACGTAGCTCCACCGCGTGGATGTCGAAGGTTTCCTGATAAATGGGCGTCTTTAGTGGAAACAGATCCGCTTCGACCGATGGATTTTCTTTCGTCATTGAATTAGATCGGTTAGTTCTTCAAACACATTTTCTTCAAGCCGACCCTCCCGGCAGTCGGCCAGCGTGGCTTTGATTTGGGTTAAATTTTTGGCCCCCAGCACCAGGTAGTCCACTTCCTGCATTGACAGTAGGTAGCGGTGCGCCAGTGCCGGGAGGGTCATGCCCAATCGCCGGGCGAGCGCATCCGCTTGCCGGGCGCGGACAAGGTCGGCTCCGGAAACCCAGGCAGGGGGATTTTCCTGGTACTTTTCAAAGTGGTTGCCCAGCAAACCCATGTGCAACGCGCTGCCTTGGTAGGTGATGAGACCGTGGGCGCGGAAAAACGGAATATCCGACACTAACCCTTCCAGGCAGGCGGCGTTCAGGTTGTTATAGCTCATCACCACATCGAATCCCCCCTGCCGGATGGCACCGTGAAAGGCGGGCGGCACCAACCCGCCCAAACCGATCGCGGCCGTGGTCCCGCTTTTTTTTGTACTCTTCATAAAATCAAGAACTTCCGGTACCGACTCGGTGGGTACTTGCTCCGGCTCGTGCAAAAAGAGCAGGTCGAGTCGGTCGGTACCGAGCCTTGACCGACTTTCCGCCACGCTCCGGCGCATGGTCGCGACCTGGTAGTTGTTGGTGCGCCGATCGGCCGTCTCGGCCCGCAGTTTGCCCACTTTGGTACTTATCAATGGGCGCGGCCCGCGCCACTGTCGCAGGGCTTCTCCGGTTACAGTTTCAGCGTCGCGGTAGGCCGGGGCAGTGTCCAGCCGCCCGACGCCGTTTTCCAGTGCGTACAAAATAGCCTCCACGGATTCCTGCCGATCCACCTCCCCCCACACCCCGCCCAGTCCGGCGGTGCCGAGGACCAGGCCGGGTGCGCTGGCGTCGTGGCGGTACGTGGGTCGTAATGTGATTTGGTTCATTTGTTCTTCGTTTTTTCCAAAAGATTCCGATACTCGGGTTGCAGACCGGCTGCCTCGACGATTTGTCGACCGTTGCGCTGCGAAGCAAGGTGCATGGGATATATCAGCAACATAATTCCCGACTGGTGCAGGTTGAGGCTGCCGGGTACCCCCTGCACCACATTTTCTTCGATGACGAAGGGCTTTTCGGCGGAGCCGCCCGTCTTTTCATCGCAATAGATCGCGTACTTGATCCGCTGCCAGTGCTCCAGCGGCTCCGACAGATCGTGCAGGTAGTTTTGGTATAGCCGCGTGCCGGGCTGGTACGAAAGGGTATAGATGGCCGCCCCGTCGTTTAGCATTTTCACTACGTCGCTCAAATCGTTGTAGGCTATAAAGTTATCCTGCATGGGATTGGGCTGATCGGTCCAGCCGTAGCCCACGCTGATGCCCGAATAGGGCAAGTCGCGAATGGTGTTGTGCGTGATTTGGGCGTTTGAGGGATAACCCGCCGCCACGCCCACGCAGCCGTAGTAGTAGTTGGCCGCCCGCTCGATGAGGTTGTTGGCCACGGTATCGCCGTAGCAGATCTCTGTGCTGTCCGAAGGTTGGAAGGGCTTGTGGTATTCCGTCAAGGGGTCTTGAGTAAACTTGGCCAGAGCGACCGCGCTGCCGGCAATGTCGCTGAATTTGTTGCCTACTGCCGCGCAATGGCGCGTGCCGTAGTGCAGGTCGAGCGCCGTGGAACCCAAGTTGCGAAAGGCATTGCGCACGAAGGCCACGCGCTCGGCCCGGGCTACGTACACCGCAGCCGGTGGGCGATATACATACTGGTCGTTATTGGGTTCGGCCCGATGGTTGTACTGCCCCGTCTGGCTATTCAGGTAGCCATGCTCGCTGGCGTAAGTCCAGTTGGAGTACTGGAAGGAAAGATTTTCAAAGCGCAGATTGACCACTGGCTTGCCGGAAGTTCCCTCGATAATCAGCAGCGTATCCAGCGTGGGATACATCACCTGCACCTGGCTCATGTCCACGTCGGCCGGAGGCTGGTAGTAAAGGGTACCCTTGGCTTCGTCGTGGTACCATTCTCCCTCCGCATCGAGCAGTTCGCGGGCATTTTCAAAATAAAGCCGATGCGAGGGCTCGTGCATGGGGTAAGGGCGATTGAACAGAATTCCAGATTCCTCGTCCCGAAAGCTTACCCTGGTAAACTTTTGAAAGCTCAGGCCGTAGTTGCTTACTTTTTCCACTCGCAAATAGCTCTCCGCCCAGCTTTGAAGGAGGAGTATCTCCAGGCCGGGATTGCCCTCGCCTAGAACGGGATGCTTGCCCAAAACGATCAGTTCCCGATCCTTGTAGTCCCAGTCCGTGCTTTCCAGAAAGGTACCCTGATTAGGATAACGTGCCCGAATAGCTCGCTTGCCCTCGACGTACAACTGACGGAACCTGGCGTTTGGTAAAGGTGCCTGATAAATGTTGGGGTTGTCAGGAGTGGGCCGCCAGCCGGTCACCGCCTTCCCGCTGTGGATCAGCACCTGTCCATCGCCGGAACCACGGTAGATCACACGCTGCGTAGCTGATCCGCCGTCCTCCGGGCCAAAACGCAGCGGTTCTGCAAGGAAATAGTCGCCCGGCTGGATTTGCACGACGATGTCATGCGCTCGCTGTCTGTCCGACAAGGCCCGAACCGCCCGCTGCGCCCGCGCGAGGGTGCGAAAGGGTGCGTTGCTCGTTCCCCGGTTGTTGTCATTTCCTTCGGGAGAAATATGCAGACTGACTTGTGCCTGAGCAACTGTACCAATAGTAAAAAGGAGTACGCTAAAACATGAGATGAAAACTGACGCCATAAACAAATTGAAATTCTACTTGCCAAAATAACGGAATCGCATTTTAGCGTTCTTCTCCTATCTTATGACTTTATTACACTATTTTGACCAAAAAATGCTAATTGAAGTAAGTAAGTCGATAGAAAAGTCTTCTTTTCAATTAATTGAAAGATTATCGTCCAGTTTTTTCTTAAAAACATCTTAGTTCAAAAAACTGCCTTTTTACATCAATATGAAGACACTCGTAGAAAAATGGTCACGACCCAGTCAACATTCCTTTGTTAGCAATCGGTATGGAGTCGACAAGAGTTTCGACCGCTCTGCGGAGGTACTGATGCGAATGCACGACGAATACGAAGTCACAGTGATGGTGGGGTGTAGCGGCAAGCGGTTTATCGGCAACACGATCGAGAACTTTTCCAAACAGGACCTTTTCCTCATTGGCCCGCATGTTCCTCATTTCGTTCAACTCGACGAACACGATAAGGAGGATGTCATTACCCTGCGTTTTCTGAAAGAGGGATTTGGGGAAAACTTTTTCAGCCTGCCCGAAAACGAATTCATCGCCCGTTTGCTGGCCGAGGCTCAGCGGGGCGTTTCCTTCGATCAGGCCGATGTACCCGCTTTCCACCAAAAAATTGTGGAACTCACTACCTTGCAAGGTTTTGAGCGTATGATTGCCTTTTTCCAACTCTTGCAGCAGATGGCCCTCAACCCGCGACGCAGGGCTATATCGAGTCGGGGATTTACCCTGGTAAAAAATGTAAAGGACTGCGAGGTCGTCAATAAAACCTATGAGTACATCATCAACCGCTTTGCGGACCACGACATCACACTGGACGAAATTTCGGCTTACGTAAGTATGGCCCCGGCTACCTTCTGTCGCTACTTCAAGAAACACTTTCACAAAACTTTCACCAATTTCCTGAACGAGGTGCGGGTAGGCCACGCCTGTAAATTATTGCAAGAGACTAACTATAGCATCGCCGCAATCGCTTTTGCCTCGGGCTACAACCAGCTAACCCATTTCAACCGCCAGTTTAAACGCATTGTAGGGTATTCTCCTAAAGAGTACCGTCAATTACTGGACGGTCAGGGTGATTAGTCCTCTCTCACGCCTAATACGTGCGTAGGATATGTGTTCAATGAACCGTCTAAACCCGAACCCATTATCTTATCCTTCCCTTCTATTCTTTCGCCCCATAAAGCAGCAGCGTGTATTCAAAAAAAAATTACGTTACCACTACCCTTGGTTTTTTCCTTTGTAGTTGAAGACACTTTGAGCAACGTAGGGGTAGTTAACACATTTAGGGGATATCCGCCACCAACACCAATCAACTAACTGTTACACAGTTCACTGCGCAATTAGCTTCCGTTTTTCCAAAAACTCTTTCAAGGATTGATATCGGCGGAATTACAGGATTATTACCAGCGCAAAGTCGGCGAGCCGGGCGCCCGGTGGCGGCAAGAACAAAATGTGTGTTCTCAATGCGGTTCGTAATAAGTTGGTGCACCGTGTGTGCTCGGTTGTACATCGGGGGGTAAAATATAAAAAAAATTATACGTCTGGGTTTGCATAATCCATGGAAATCTGTGCCGGGGAATTCAACTTCGATGAAGACGTGGGCCGTGATCCATTAGAAGATTCTTTACCCGCTATACTATCCTATGAGCCGAAGGGTGTTAAATCGAGTTAACTAATTATAATATAGGTAGTTAATGGGCTATCGTGGCGGATTTACCCTAAATGTGTTAGCCACCCCTAGTATAGGGTGCGCTACCCTGCTCTCGATAGCGCAGCGGCGACATCCCGACCAGGCTTTTGAAGTGGGAACTGAAATTGGACCAGTTGTAGAAGCCACTTTCATAGCAGATTTCGGTAACCGTCCGGTCGGTCGTTATGAGCAGTTTGCAAGCATGAGCAATCCGGATTTCCGTGAGAAATTGGATGTAGCTTTTTTTAGTGCTCTTTTTAAAGTAATGGCAAAAAGCGGATACGCTTTGATGCGTAAGTGCGGCAACGTCCTGCACCCGGATTTTCTGTTGAAAATGCTGCATGGAGTATTCAAACACCCGGCGGATGCGGTTCTGATCCTCGACGGAATAGCTGACAATGGGTGAATGGTTGAGGTAATGAAAATGGCCGGAAGTACTGATTTGGTGCAGGCATTCGAGCAGGGCAGCGAGCTGCGGAAAGCCGGTCAGAAATTCGATGGTGCGCAGGCGTCGGCCCACTTCTTCCCGAAGCCCGGTGTCAAGGGCAATTCCCTGCTTCGCATTCTGGAGCAGGGAATGAATCGGTTGCATTTCGGGGAGCGCCCAGAAACTATCCCCAAACGAATCGTCGCGAAACTGTAACACAACTGCACTGGCTACGGTATCCTGGTCTTTTTTACGAAACCAGTGGGGAAGGTTCTTTCCCAGCAGGAAAACGTCTCCTTCGCGGTAGGTACCAATATGGTCGCCCACGAAGGCCGTGCCGCTGCCGGTTGCTTCCAGTACGAGTTCGTATTCCACGTGCTGGTGCCAGGGTGTTTCAAACTCAGGTGTGGTATAGGTTCGGGCCACAAATGAGGACTGGCGATCAAGCGGGAGCTTCTGAATAAGCGGTTTCATTCGGTATGTTTAGCCTTTTATCACTAAATTCGTTCATTCTATTCAAAATACCGGATAAAACTACGAAAATACCGGTAGACTCCAGCCAAACTATTTTGGAACTTTGTATGGTATTATTTCCTGAAAATAGTAGCTGTTGCCAAGTAACCAAAACCATTTTATACTATGAATACCCGACTTACCCCCGTTGAGAAAACCGATTTTAACCGGGACGGTTTCCTTATTAAACGTAACTTTTTTAGCCAGGAGGAAATTGATCTCCTGTACGGACTAGCCACCGACGAGACAGTAACCAACCACGCCTTTGACCTGAAAGATACTGCCGGTAATCGTACCAAACTTACGCTTTGGTTCACTCCCGGCGACGATTCCTTCGGGCTCATGTCCCGCTCGGAGCGTATGGTAAAGGCCGTAGAAACCCTCCTTGACGCCGACGGTGGCGTGTGTCATTTTCACTCCAAAATAATGCAAAAAGAACCCCAGAAAGGGGGGGCCTGGGAGTGGCATCAGGATTACGGCTACTGGTACAAAAATGGTTTCCTGTACCCCGAAGCAATGATTTCAGTGATGGTAGCTCTTACGGATGCATCCATCGAAAACGGTTGTCTGCAGGTACTCAAAGGAACCCACAAGATGCAACGCTTTGAACACACTTTTGTCGGCGAGCAACAGGGGGCCGACGCAGATTTTGTGGACGAGGCGGTGAAAAACAGCGAGCTGGTGTACGTGGAACTGAAAGCCGGCGATACCCTCTTTTTCCACAGCAACATCCTGCACCGCTCCGACGCCAACCTTTCGGATAAGCCCCGGTGGTCGGTGATCTCGGCTTATAACCTATCGTATAACAAGCCTTTTCGGGAAAAACATACCTCCTGCATTGAATCGGTCAACATAGTGCCCGACGCTGCCCTGCTGGAGAGTGGCCGTTTGGCGGTATCCAAGGCAGATTTTTTGAACAAAGAAGCTGAGATCACCTTGCAGACATTGGAATAATGAGCGGTAATCCAATTTTTCATTCGCTAAGCCTAAACCTAATACAATGAGTAGTAAACTGGAATATCTACCCGAATTGCCCGAAAACAAATCGGTGGGCATTGGCTGCATCGGGGCGGGCTTTATCATGGCCGACTGCCACCTGGTAGCCTACCGGCAGGCAGGTTTCAATCCAGTGGCCATCACCTCCCTATCCCGAACGGCAAGCCAGCAGGTAGCCGTCCGCCACGGCATTGGCAAGGTATATGACTCCTACACAGAGCTGCTGGCCGACCCAACCGTAGAGGTAGTAGACATAGCCGTACCTCCTGATCAGCAGTTGACAGTAATTCGGGAGGCCGTCCGCCACAAAAATATTCGGGGTATATTGGCTCAGAAGCCCCTGGGAATGAATTTTATCGAAGCCCTGGAAATCGTTCAGTGCTGTGAGGAAGCCGGGATCGTCCTGGGGGTGAACCAAAACATGCGCTACGACCAGTCCGTGCGCGCCTGCAAGGATCTGTTAAACCGGGGACTGCTGGGAAAACCCGTGTTTGGCTCCATTGACATGCGGGCCATTCCGCACTGGACGGCCTGGCAGGCCCAAATGGGCTGGCTTACCCTCCGGGTGATGAGTATTCACCACCTTGATACCTTCCGGTACTGGTTTGGCGACCCACAAAGAGTGTACTGCAGCGTGGCCCAGGACCCTAGAACAGCGGCCAAATTCCCACACGAAGACGGATTGGCCCTGTACATTCTTGAATACGAAAATGGCCTGCGGGCCTCCGCCTGGGACGACGTATGGGCGGGACCCGATACAGAAAATGCAGAAAAGGACATTTATATCAAATGGCGGGTAGAGGGGCTTGATGGCCTGGCGCAGGGCAATATCGGCTGGCCGCATTATCCACAAGCCATCCCCAGCACCCTCGACTATACCTCCACCCGGATCCCTGGTGGCTGGCAACGGCCCCGCTGGCCGGAAGTATGGTTTCCCGATGCCTTCACCGGCCCCATGGCCCAGCTACTAGTGGCACTGGAACGGGGCACGGACCCTGAAATCGGCGGTCGGGATAACCTGAGAACTATGGCCCTGGTGGATGCCTGTTATCTGTCGGCCCGGGAGCACCGGGCCGTAGCCCTGGACGAAATTCTACACTAATTTACCTTTTGCAAATGAGTACCTATACCCTTATCAAAAACACCGGACTGCTGGCCCTGGTCACCCTGCTGCTCTCCTGGATCAGCCCGGAGCCCGTGGTGCCGTTGACCGACGAAAAACCGGACGAAACCCGTTTTTCGAAAGTAATACTGGCCGAAAATCTTAACGAACCCATGGAACTGGCCGTGCTTCCCGACGGGCGCGTGCTGGTGGTGGAGCGCAATGGCGGAATTCTACTCTACGACCCCACCACGTCCGTGATGCGAAAAATCCTGGATTTACCCGTGTTCAGCAAGATCGAGGACGGACTGCTGGGTATGGCCCTTGACCCCGGCTTTGCCGAAAACCAGTGGTTGTACCTGTTCTACTCCCCTGTGGGTGACACGCCGCAACAGTACGTGTCCCGGTTTACTTTTAGGGACGGCACCATTGATCTAACCTCCGAAAAAGTCCTGCTCAAAATTCCCACCCAACGCGAAGAATGCTGCCACTCGGGCGGCTCCATTGCTTTTGGCAAGGACGGCCACCTTTTTATCGCCACCGGCGACAACACCAGTCCGTTTGGCTCCAACTACTACGCTCCGCTCGACGAGCGACCCGGTCGCTCGGCCTGGGACGCCCAGCGCACTGCGGGCAATACCAACGACCTGCGCGGGAAGATTCTGCGCATCCACCCCGAAGCCGACGGAACCTATTCCATCCCGGAAGGAAACCTGTTTCCGAAAGGCACCGCGCAGACCCGCCCGGAAATCTACGTGATGGGCTGCCGCAATCCAATCCGGATTTCGGTAGATCAGCAGAATGGGTACTTGTACTGGGGTGATGTGGGACAAAATGGAGAGAAGGACAGCGAGCGGGGCCCCCGCAGCTGGGACGAATGGAACCAGGCCAGAGGGGCGGGAAATTTTGGCTGGCCTTACTTTGCGGGCGACAACCAGCCCTACGCTGAATATGATTTTGCCAAAGAAAAAGCAGGCAAGTTCTTCGATCCGCAAAATCCGGTTAATAATTCCGTCCACAATACGGGGCTGAAGCAACTACCACCCGCCCAACCAGCTCTCATCTGGTATAACTATGTGAAATCGGATCTTTTTCCTCACCTGGGTACGGGTGGCAAGAGCCCTATGGCCGGCCCCGTTTTCTACACTGATTTTTATAAAAAATCGGAACGTTCTTTTCCGGGCTACTACAACGGCAAGCTCTTTATTTTTGAATGGATGCGCGACTGGATCAACGTAGTAACCCTGAAACCCGACGGCACCTATGGCAGCATTGAGCCCTTCATGCCCAACACGCTTTTTGAACATCCCATTGACATGGAATTCGGCCCGGACGGGGCGATGTACGTGCTGGAATACGGTACCTATTGGTTTGCCCAGAACGCCAACTCCAAACTGACCCGCATTGACTATTCCGAAGGCAACCGCCCTCCCGTAGCCAAACTGACGGCCAGTACCACCGTGGGAGCCGCCCCCCTGACGGTGCGCCTTTCGGCCAGAGGCAGCCTGGACTACGACGCCGGCGATGCCCTGACCTACCAGTGGACCATCATTCCGGCCGGTCAGGCCGCTCCACGGAAAGCAAGCGGAGAAACTACATCGCTCACCTTCGATAAACCCGGCACCTACCAGGTAACGCTGAGCGTATCGGATAAAGCGGGTAAGGTTTCGTCCCGTAGTACTGAAATAAAGGTCGGAAACGCTCCCCCGGCCATCAGCCTGGAATGGCCGTCGAACCGCTCGTTTTACTGGCCCAACCAGACCCTGGCGTATCGCGCGGTGATTACTGATAAGGAAGACAAGCAAAAAGGGGGGATTGATCCAAAAAAGGCCGTGGTGATCTTTGAATACATACCCTACGGGGAGGACATAACCCTGGCTGCCCAGAATTACGAGTCGGTCGTGGGCAGCACCCGCCTTACCGCCGGGGAGAAACTCATCAACGAAAGCGACTGCAAAGCCTGCCACGGCCTGAGCCAGAAATCAATTGGCCCCTCCTACCAGGAGATTGCCAAACGCTACAAAAACGACGGAACGGCGCGGGAAAAACTGGCCCGAAAAGTGATCAGCGGGGGCAACGGCAATTGGGGCGAGAACGCCATGTCGGCCCACCCGCAGCTTACCCTGGCGCAGACCACCGAAATGGTGAGTTACATCCTTTCCCTGGCCGAGGCCCCTGCGGCTGTGAAATCGTTGCCCCTGGCCGGTACCGTCGTGACCCGGGCACCCGCGCCGGAAGAAGCTCCGGGCAAGTACCTATTGACAGTGTCGTATACCGACAAAGGAGCAAATGGCATCGCCCCGCTAACCACCCGGAAGGAATTTTTGCTGCGCCCACCCCTCCTGGGAGCTATTGCCTGCGATACTTCCGCCAAGGCTGCTCTTAACGGTAGCAGCCAGAAAGAACCGGGCCGGGTGCGCTTCACCGAAAACGGTGCCTTCATCGGGTTCCGGCAGCTGGATCTGACCGGTATCCACAGTATTACCCTGCACCTGGTGTCTTCCGGCGTTGAGGGTAGCCTGACGCTGCACAGCGGCTCACCGGAAGGACCGCTGCTGGGCACGGTTCCCATACAGCGCTCCAACAAGCCCATGAGCCTGACCGCTGACCTTGCCAGGCCCATCGGACCGGACAACCTGTATTTTGTGTACCACGATGGCAAAGGAAAAGCCGGGATGTTCAATGGGCCGCTCTTTACCGATATTTTATTCCAAAAATAGTCCGAAAGCAGTGGAGCAAAGCCCCCTGCTTTCGGTTTTTACATTTTCATCCAAATCAGCATGATACAGGTAGGTATATTTACCGGCTATTTTCCTTATTCCCTGGCCGAAACCGCCCGGAAAATACGCTGTCTGGATTTCAACACGGTGCAGCTGGACGTGTCGTTCAAGGATATGGATCTCTCTACAGGGAGCCTGGATACCCCGAAGGCGAAAAAAATCCGGGATACGTTCCGGCAGCACAACCTGCCTATTTGCTGTGTATCAGGTTACACCAATCTGGTGCATCCCGATCCGGTAGTACGCCAATCCAATCTGACCCATCTCCGGCAAATCATCCGACACGCCAACGACCTGGGCTCTCCGTACGTGATAAGCGAAACGGGTACTTTTCACAAGGAAAGTGACTGGGTACATCACCCTAAAAATAAAACCGAAGCGGGCTACCGCGAGTGCCGCGATGTGATCGGCGAGCTGGTTTATTTTGCCCGGCAGTACGGGGTTACGTTTTGCGTGGAAACCTACGTGAATAATGTCATTGGCTCCGTGGAAGAAACCCTCCGACTTTTTGCCGACATTGACCACCCCAACCTGGGGCTACTGATGGACCCAACCAACTATTTTGAGGAGCACAACATCGGGGCCATGGATATGACCCTGAACCGGATTTTTGATGCCCTCTCGGGTAAAATTAAGATCGCCCACGCCAAGGACGTGCAACTGGCCGAAGCCCCGGTCGGTGTGGCCCTGGCCGCCATTGACACCGACGAGGCCCACGCCCTGCGCGGGGTCGGGATGATCGAACTTCCCGCGCCGGGCCTTGGCGCATTGAACTATGACCTGTATCTGAAAAGGCTGGCCGAAAAGCACCCGAATATTCCAATCATCATCGAGCACCTGGAAGAACCGGATGTGCCGCGCGCCAAAAAATTTATTGACAACCGTCTGCTGGTCAACGGTTTGTAAAAAAACATTTTCTCAAAAAATAGGAATACCCCATGCAAGATTTCCCTACGCGCCGAAGTTTTCTCAAAGCCTCACTGCTCCTCAGCGGCATGTCGTTCAGCCGTACCTATGCCAAAGGAGATCTGGGTTTACTGGTAAAAAGTCCGGTCAGGCTGAGCGCTCATATATGGGTATACGCCAGTAAGTACCCGCCCGACTGGAACTGCACCCCGATTCTGGAGCAGGTATTTTCGGAAATAAAAGCGGCCGGTTTTTCCGGTATCGAACTCATGAATATCCTCCTGGAACCCGACGATGCCGTCACACGCATCTCGGCGCTGATCCGGCGGCACGGCCTGCCGGTCACAGGTTGCTCGTATGGGGCCGCTATGTGGAAGGCCGACCAACAGGAGGAAATTGTGGCCAATGCCACCAAAATCCTGGATCGCCTGCAACAGCTGGGGGGCACCAATTTTGGCGTATCGGTGGGGGATGCCCGCCGCAAAAAAACCTCGGAGGAACTGGATGCCCAGGCTGCAGTGCTGAAAAAGCTCATTCCCATCGCTAAATCCAGGGGCATTATCCTGAACCTGCACAACCATACCTACGAAGTAGAACACGGTATGCACGATCTGAAAGGTACCCTTGATCGGGTACCCCATCTGAAACTCGGTCCCGACCTGAACTGGCTCATTCGCGGGGGGGTAGATCCGATTGCATTTATCCAAACCTACGGTGACCGGATCGTGTACATGCACCTGCGCGACCAAAAGGCCACCGGCAAATGGGCCGAAGCGCTGGGCGAGGGCACAACTGACTTTGGAGCTATTGCGAAAGTTTTAAAGAAAATGAACTGCCGCGGCGAGGCTGCCGTTGAGCTGGCCTTCGATGAGCCCAATCAACGTACCCCCGCCGAAAACTGGCAAATTAGCCGACGCTACGTAAAAGAGGTATTTGGCTGGTAGCGATTCACTGGCAATTATTGATCAAACCATTTGTTAATTAAAACTATATGCAAGAACTGGCCATCGGGGTGGATATAGGCGGCACCCGGACCAAAATAGGTCTGGTGGACTTACGCGCGGGTCGGGTACTGGAAACACTTATTTTTTCAACCGAAACCCGGGATGCCAGCCGCTTTGAACATATCCTTTCCGATGCTATATATACACTGCAAAATCGTCCAGAATCGGCCGACGCTACGTTGAAAGGCGTGGGCATTGGGGTTTCGGGTTTTGTATTCGAAGACGCTACCGTGGACTCCACCTACGGTTTTATAGATTTTATGGAAGATTACCCACTGGCCGGGATCGTAGAAAAGGCCCATCATCTGCCCTGCCGCCTCGACAACGACGCCCGGCTGGTAGCGCTGGGCGAAGCGCTTTACGGGAGTGGGCGGGGCTTTCATCGGGTACTTGTCCTGACGCTGGGTACCGGCCTGGGACTCGGGTTGGTAGTCAATGGGCGGTTGGCAGAAAAACTACCCTACGGGCATATGGGCGGCCATATGACAGTCACCCACAACGACAGCCGGTGTTACTGCGGCAAAACAGGTTGCCTGGAATCACTGGTATCAGCTACCGGTCTCCTGGACAGCGCACGGCGCTATTATGGTTCGGCGAAGCAAACGGTTCCTCCTGCTTCGGTGGAAGCTCTTTTCCGCGCAGCGGCTGAGAAAAACGAAACTTCCTGCCAGGTGGTACATGAGTTTCTGGGCCACCTTAGCACGGGGCTGGGCAACTATATCAACCTCTTTGCGCCTGACCGGATCGTACTGGGAGGAGGCATGGCCAAGGGACTGGACCCCTGGCTGCCCACGTTGCTCCCAACCCGGCAACTGGGGCCCTATAAAAAGTATCAAACCACCCTTTCGCTCTCCACCCTGGCCGAACAGGCCGGTATTCTGGGCGGCGCCGCCTTATTTCGATGAGCCTATGAAAACAAGGAATACCTGGATGTACTTTGCCATCGCCGCCGCCTTTTTCTGGGGAGTGTGGGGAGTAGTGGCCAAGCTAATTTCGGAAGAGGTCAATCCGTTTACAAACCACCTGCTTTTCACCCTCGGGATGCTGATTACTATTCCTTTGGTTTTGGTTAAAATCCGGCAGGAAAAGCCGGAAAGAAAGGGAATTTTATGGGGTATTATCGCCGGCACGCTGGCCGTGGCGGGCAACGTGGCCGTTTTTCAGGCCTTTACCAGCGGTGGGCTCGCGGCGATCGTTATTCCCCTCACAAACCTGTACCCGTTGGTCACCATCGGAATCGCCCTGCTGGTTCTTAAAGAAAAACTCAACTGGATCAATGCACTTGGTATCTTGCTGGCCTTACCGGCGGTGGTGATGCTTTCGGGCCAACGGCTGCTGTTTGACGATCCGGAGGCCTTCCTCAAAAACGTCGGCCTGTCCCCCTGGCTGCTATTTTCCTTCGTGGCTTTGTTTTTCTGGGGGGTATTCAGTGCTGCCCAGAAAGTGACCACCAACTTGATTTCCGCCCAATGGGCGTACGCCTCCTTCATCGGGTCGAGCGTAGGGCTATCACTGGTCTTTCTGGGGGCGGGTTGGGTAAATTTTTCTTTTTCCCAAAACACCCTTTTCCTCGGCTCGCTCGCCGGGCTGCTCAATGGGCTCGGCGTACTATGCAGTTTTGCGGCTTACAAGGCCGAAGGCAAGGCCTCGCAGGTAACAACCATCGCCGGGGCACTGCAACCGGTATTCACCATTGTTCTGGCTATTCTGTTTCTGGCCGAAAGCATCACGTACGTGGAAGTCTCCGGCATTTTGCTCGCCATTGTGGCGGCCCTGGCGCTTTCCTATGAGAAAAAAACGGCCGCCGTCATCACCCCAACCTTAACTACCCACCAATGAACACCCCCCTGTCTGAACTTCGGGAGGTTCCCGAATGCGCCCGCCAAATGCTTGCGTCGGATGTACCTCCCCTGCCGTTGGGAGTACCTTACCTCGGTATGGGATCCTCGTATTTTGCTCCCCTGGCTTTCAAGTACATGGGAGTACCTATTCGGGCCGAAATCGCCTCGGAGTATGAGTACTACCTGTCCGCGAATAAGAAAAGTCCGGAGGCGGTGCTGCTATCCCAATCGGGCCGGAGCACCGAAGTACTGTGGTGCCGGCATCGTTTCGATCGGTACACTGCTCTCACCAACTACCCCGAAAACGAATTAGGCGCCCATGCAACTGCGGTGATTCCGCTTCTGGCGGGAGAAGAGCTGTTTTCTTCCTCCAAAACTTATGTCAATACGCTGCTGGCCCTGTTCAAAGGCTTTGGGTACGATCCTGCGGATACCGTTGCGCTGCTTTCGGACAGGATGCAAGCCTACCAAGAAACCGGCAAACGCATGGCCAAAGAAGTGTTTAACCTGATCACCCGCGAAAATATTCACGGCATCTACCTCACCGGCAGCGGGCCCAACCTTGCCACCGCGCTGGAAGCGGCCCTTATTCTGAGCGAGAGTACCAAGCGTAATTTCCACGGCCTGGCCATGGCTCAATACGACCACGGCCCCAAAGAAACGGCCCGTA
Organism: Telluribacter sp.; assembly: GCF_035998675.1. Lineage (NCBI taxonomy): Bacteria > Pseudomonadati > Bacteroidota > Cytophagia > Cytophagales > Spirosomataceae > Telluribacter > Telluribacter sp. The sequence continues at coordinate 53,670 of NZ_DASYHI010000008.1, read as the reverse complement.
ACAGCATTATTATTCAGATTTTGGCCCCGGGGAATTCTTACGAGCGGAGCCTCAAACTGGGAGATACCGTTGCCCGCGCCGGAGCAACCGTTTTCCAGGTAGAGGAACCCCAGGCCGAAGAGCATTTTTCAATACTGTGCAACATCCTACCCTTCAATTTCATGGCCTGCCACCTCGCCGAACTCCTGGGTATTGGCGACACATTCACCGTAGGGGGCAAAGTGACGGAGGTGTCTTGATAATGAGTGACTTTTGAATGGGTGAATGATAGCGTCTTGAAGGAGTCACCCGTGCTAAGGGCAAAAAAGAAACAATTGCTACCAGATTACCAATTTCAACCCATGAAGCCTTCCCTGATTATTCTATGCCTGTTCACTTGGTGCAACAGCCTGGCCCAGCCCGCCACCCGCATCTACCTGGCCAACGACGACCACACCGACTATATGTGGACAGCCAACGAGGCGCAGTACGATTCAGCCTTCGTGCACATGCTGGACTACTACCTCGATCAGATAGATTCGACCCGGAACCTTCCGCCCGATTTTCAGGCGCGCTTCAACTGCGACGGCAGTTACTGGCTCAGAGCGTATGAGAAATTTCGGACCCCATTGCAGTTCAATCGCCTGGTTGAAGCCATTCGTTCTGGGCACATCAGCAGTCCACTCACTACGATGGTAAGTACCTACGGCGCTCAGCCCACTGAGGCCGTATTGAGGGGCATGTACTACGCCGGTCAACTAGAACGCCGTCTAGGACTCCGTTTCCCCCTGGCAGTAGCCATGGAAAACCAGACCCTGCCGCTCGGATTGAGTAGCTTGTGGGCAGGAGCAGGGGCTCGGTACAGCTGGAAGGGAGTATGTGGTTGCGCCAGCCGTATCCCAAACGCCATACTGGCGCATCGTCGCCATCAGCTATACCGCTACAATGGCCTGGATGGCAGTGGTGTGATCATGAAATGGTACAACCTGTCGGGCTCCAACAATATGTCGTTGGGAGGCTACGCCGAAGCCCGGCAGGAAAAAGTGCTGGAGAACCCTTTGGGAAAAATGGCCAGCTTTGTGGCAGATCTGGCGGCTATGTGCGGCAATCGGACTTACCCCTATCAGGCAATCGGGGCTTTTGGGTTTGGCTGGGACGACCTGGCTACTTATGTCGCCCCTACCTTTATCATAGCAGCCCGAAATGGTACCACCCCGCAACGCCGGGTACGCGTATCCAACGAGGTGGATTTTTTTGAAGATATTGAGCGAACCTACCCCCAGCTGCCTACCGAGTCGGTCAGCTACGGCAACGAATGGGACACCTACCCCGTCTCTATGAACGAAACGACGGCCAAAGTACGGCGTGCCACCGAAAAACTGCGCACGGCCGAAGCCCTGGCCGCAGTAGTTTCCATAAAGATGCCTGATTTTGCCCGAGATCTATCCTCCGCCAAAAAGCAGGCCTGGGAAGCGTTCGGCTTTTATTGGGAGCACGACTGGACCGCAGATGGGCCCGTTTCACAGAAAGACCGGGCCGAGTGGCAAATCAAAATACAAAATCAGATCACCGGCTATTCAGATTCGCTCTATACCCGATCCCTGTTGGCATTGGGTCAGCAGCTTAAAACTGAAATTGCACCCCGGTTTTTTGTGTTCAATCCCCTGAGCTGGACCCGGAGTGACGTGGCCGATGTAGAATATAAGGGGAGCGACCCCGTTCGGGTGGTGGATGTGACTACGGGCCAGGAGGCAATAAGTCAACGGGTGATGAGGGGGGGCCGACAATACCTGAGGCTTTGGGCAGAACAGGTACCTTCGGTGGGGTACAAGGTGTTTGAAATACGCTCCGGAACGCCCGTCTCCCAGCCCGATGCCGCCCGGCTGGTGGATAAATACTTTTTGAATTCCCACCACAAAATTCGTCTCCGCCGATCAGGAGTCATCACCGACTGGATAGATCTAGCCAACAACCAGTCACTGATCAAAGGCACGCAGGGCCGCTATTTGAACGATCTGGGTACGGCTGAACTGGACGAAGGGGAACCGCTGGTCGTGGAAAACGCCGGTCCGGTGTCAGTGACCCTGAAAGCAGTCTCACGCGATCCTATCCTGCATACCGTGCGGTTGACCCTATATAAAAACAGTCCCCGCATCGAGATTCAGGATAGCATTCAGGAAAACTTCGGTGATTTGAAAACCTGGGCGTTCTCATTTGACCTAAAAAATACCACTACCCGGCACGAAGAGCTGGGTGCCATCCTGACCGCAAAAAATGAAACCCGGGGCGGACACTACGCCAGCCAAAACGCCCGCTACGACTGGCTGACGTTCAACCACTTTGCCGATGTCAGCAACGGACGATCGGGTATTACCCTCTCAAATGTGGATTGCAGTTTTTTCAGATTAGGCAAAAGTCAGCCCGATTCCCTGGATGAACATTCCGCCCAGCTCAACGCCCTGGCTGGAGGACAGACCGACCCCTACCGCGACACCCTGATGCTGGGTATCAATAACCAGTTTGGGCAGCAGGACTTTCTGTATCAGTTTGCCCTTACCGCACACAAGGGTGCTTTTGACGCCACTTCCGCCATGAAGTTCGCGCTGGAACACCAGAACCCCTTAGTGGCGGCCCTGCTCACGGGGGAAGATACCGGTACCGGAGTCACCTCTTTTTCATTACTAACCCTTAACGATCCCAAGGTTCTGCTGTGGAGTGTTAAAACCGCCGAAGATGGGCCAGGTGAAGGCTTGATTACCCGGTTCTGGAATCTGAACAACAAGGCCACCAGGCCCACCCTAACCCTCACCCGGCCCATTCGCCGTGCGTGGCGCACCAGCCATATTGAGACCAACGAGCAGTCCTTAAGGCCCACAACCGGTAAATTAAAAGTATCCTTGCAACCCCACCAGTTGAAGACATTCCGGTTGCTTCTGGATTGAGGTTAAAACCAAACGTTGACCATTACTATAGATAAGCACGATGCAAAATTCAGTTCAGAGTAGACCTACCAACCGCGAAGCGTCCTCGCGGCGGACGTTCCTGAAATGGCTGGGGGCGAGTTCGGCCATTTCGCTTTTACCTACCTCCACTCCGCAGGCGAGCAGCGGTAAGCCACCCACCCGTATCCCCACTGCCACGGGCGAAATCTTCTCTGACCAAATGGGAATCACCAGTGTCCACGAGCACATTCCGCTACCCAGCAATCCGGCTCAGCGTGAAAAAAGCCTGGCTTTTGCCATTGATGAACTTAAAAAAGCCAAAACGTTGGGTTTGCAAACCATCATTGACGTAGGCCCCACCGAAGATGTAGTGGGTATTCGGGAGGTAGCCCAGGCCACCGGCGTTAACGTGGTATGTTGTACCGGCTTTTATGTCCTGAAAGATGACCAGCAATCCATGACCGTAGAAGATTTTGAAACGCACATGCGACGGCAAATTGAGGAAGGGATACAGGGAACACAAATCCGGCCGGGTGTGATCAAAGTAGCGACCCGTCGGCTACCCATTACCCCCGCCGAGAAGAACCTGTTCATTGCTGCCGCCCGCATCCAGCAGCGATACCACCTGCCGATTTGTACCCATGCCGTCAGTGGCTGCGCCGAGCAGCAACGTATCCTCGAAGCGGCCGGCGCCGACCTGACCCATTGCTATTTTTCGCACATAGAAGCTACATTTGGTTGGGAAGGACGAAGTGTGGAGCAGGAAATTGACTACCTGCAGGCGGTGGTGGAAAAAGGCAGTACGCTGAGCTTTAATAATTTCGGCAACTGGAACCATACCAAACCGGAAGACCTCGCCCTGATTATCCGGGAACTAACCAACAGGGGCTACGACGACCGAATGGTAGTTACTATAGATTTCACCTGGTCTATGGAAAACGGAAACATTAAAATCCTCTGGGGAGATACCAACGCCGATGGCAACGACCGCACCTATTCTTACCCTATTCGCAAGGTGGTACCCTGGTTAAAAGAGCAGGGAATTCCCAACCGCAGCATTACCAGGTTCATGAAGGATAATCCGGAAAGGCTATTTACCTGGTAAAATAGACGGGATTTTTTCTGACTTCGAATTGAGCCGGACTCTGACTATGCATAATTTAACTACACGTAAAACATTACGCTTTCAAGTCTGTACTTTACAGATTACTCCGTCGCACCTCCCGGCTTATTTTTCCAATCCCGCTACCGAAAATTTATCTGTTCGCCTGCCTTTGAATTAGAAAATTACCGACCTCTTGTTAATGAAAAGTAATGGTGTGGCCGCAATGAGCCAAACTCTGTTTGGGCGGGTAAGTACCATACCAGTGAGTCGGCTGCCCACCGGGCGGTACGTGGTGGTTTTTATCGGCAAAATGGAATCACCGCGACCCGAACCTTTGTCAAACAGTAATTCCCAGCAAAATATTTAAAACCCAACCCAAAGCTATGTCCATCAAATTCTTCGCCCCCCACTGGGGCAATGTTCTACCCTTTGATAGTTTTTGTCAAAATGTAAAAGCCGCAGGCTACAATGGTGTGGAAATGGCATTACCATTTGCTAAAAAAGAGAAAGAGGAAACCATCGCCATTCTGAAAACCTACGATCTGGAATTGATTGGGCAGTATTACCAATCCTTTGAACGGGATTTGCAGGAACACCTCCAAAGCTACGAAAAACACCTGTGGAATCTGGTGGAGGTAGAACCGCTATTCATCAATTGTCAAACCGGCAAAGACTACTATACCTTCGAACAGAACCAGACGCTTTTTGAAGCCGCCGCCCGGATTGCGCGGGAAAGTAGCGTTCGTATCATTCACGAAACCCATCGGGGCAAAAGCCTCTTCGCTGCCCACATCACGCAGGAGTACCTTACCTACCTGCCCGATCTGCGGATTTGCCTGGACATTTCGCACTGGTGCGCAGTGCACGAATCGCTGCTTGATGATCAGAATGAGGCCGTAAGTCAGGCCATTTCCCGCACGGACCATATCCACAGCCGGGTAGGGTTCCCCGAAGGTCCGCAGGTCAATGACCCTCGCGCGTCAGAATGGGCCGAAACGCTCAACGCGCACCTAACCTGGTGGGATCGTGTGGTGGAGAAGCACCGCGCTGCCGACACCCGACTAACCATCAACACCGAGTTTGGTCCGGCCCCGTACATGCCCCAGCAGCCCCACACGCAGGAACCGTTGGCAAGTCAGTGGGACGTGAATGTGTTTATGATGAGGTTGCTGAAAGAACGCTATGATTTGGGCTGAATATTTTCTCTTCTTCGGTGGCCAATTTGAGCAAATCCCAAGCGCACAGCTACAAACTCTGATTTGTCAGAATGTATGTAGCTGAGCCTAAATGCGGCAGAAAAATATATGATAGGTAAAAAGTCATAAGTGGTGACTTTGCCTGCTTATCTGTCGATTTATAAACATTTCTCCTAAAATGATTGGACAGCTAGGTGAGCAGCAAATGTGGGAGGCCTTTCAATCAGGTGATGAAGAGGCCTATACAACTATTTATCGGCTACATGTAAAAGCCATGTACCGCTACGGGATGAGTCTAGTTCCGGTTTCAGAAGCCTTTGTTTTTGATTGTATTCATGATGTATTTACCGAACTTTGGCTAAAACGGAAGAGGCTTACCGTTCCCGATAACGTAAGGTTTTATCTACTTAAATCGCTCAAAGTAAGAATCCTGCATCTTCTCAAACGGAAGGAGCGGGTGCATTTACCCCTTTCAGAAGAGGATTATGATGAACTTTGGTCAGAGCCCTCTTCAGTGGACCATTTTGTGTTTAATGAAGAACTGTACAATCGCCAGGACTTGGTTAGGAAGTTGATCGATCAGTTGTCGCCCCGGCAACAGGAAGCTCTGCGACTTCGCTATGAAGAAAACATGGACTATGGGGAAATTGCTTCCCTGCTATCTATTAATCGACAGTCAGCTCAGAATCTTGTTTTTAGAGCAGTAGAGAAACTTCGGACCTGGATGCTCTGATAATTTTCATACATTTTTTACATTTTGGTGAGTATGGAAACATGCGATTAGTCATCTATTCAAAAAAATGGATCTAAAATTCGTGCTACACGATTACGAAAATTTTAACACTTCTGATTTTGTTGTGGATGATGCTTTCATCCGCCATCACTTATTTCCAACCAGAAAATCGCAACATTATTGGGATGCCTGGCTGGTCAGGCATCCTTTGAAGAAAAAGGAATGGTACCGGGCCAAAGAGTTAATAGAGGCGGTACAATTGGGGCTTAATGATTACACCAGAACGTATCTATCGGAAAAGGATGAGGAAATACTTCTAAAACGGATTCTGACTACCAATACTCAGGAGATTACACCTTCGGCTCAACTTGTGTATGTATGGAAAAATCCATGGGTTAGATCCGTAGCTGCTGCCAGTCTGCTGCTCACCTGCCTGGTCATAGGCTACATGTATTTAACCAGACGTACTGTATCAGCCTATAATCAACATAATACGGTACTCTTCAGCAGCGCTATTGAAAAAACTAACGCTACCTCAGCCGTGGATACGGTAGAGCTCCCTGATCATTCTGTTGTGCTTCTCTATCCCCAAAGCCACTTAAGCTATTCTAATGACTTTGGTAAAATAAACCGAACCGTCAATATTTCGGGAAAAGCGGTCTTTGATGTAGTCAGAGATCCTGATAAACCTTTTATTGTGTATGCCAACGAGCTTGTCACCAAAGTACTTGGAACCCGTTTCGAAGTGCAGGCCTATGATGATTCCAGAGAAGTTGTTGTGAAAGTGATAAGTGGCCAGGTTAGTATATTTAAAAACAAAAACCTGCTTGGAGCGCCTGCTCCCAGTACTGACCAACGGGCAATGCTGTTAATGCCCAACCAGCAACTCACCTTTTCCAGGCAAACTGAAGAGTTCAATAAGAAACTGGTTGAAGTACCTCTACTTGTGCTTCCTCCAAAGACTCCGCCTCCAAGTTTTGACTATGAGGAAACAGAAGTAGCTTCTGTCTTTGCAGATCTTGAAACCGCCTATGGAGTAGACATTATTTACAACAAGAGCCTGCTTGAGGGTTGCCAGCTAACAGCCTCCTTATCCAATGAAACCTATCAGGAGAAACTAAACATAATATGTAAATCCATTGGCGCTACCTACGAAATTATTGATGCACACATTATAATCAGTTCTAACGGTTGTACATTTTGACGGTAGCAGTTCATACGCAAACCTAAACCCCAAGAATTATCAATGATAACATAACTACTCTTCCATTGCACATAACAAGAATGGCAACGGCGCTTGCCCCGCCGTTGCCATTACATCCCCAAAACAGCCTTAGAAGACTGACAGGGGGGAGTTTTTGCCCTAAACTTCACAAAGAACAAAACAATCAAAGATATGAAACAAGTGAAAACTTTACTGTTCAGGTGTATGAAAATTTCGTTGGTCCAAGTATTTCTTGCCTGCATTTTCATGGGTGCTGCCTGGTCAAATGATTTATCGACACAGGAAGTACTGGATCGTCGGATAAGTATACATGTGTCAGAGGGAAGTATAAAAGAAGTATTGAAACAGATTGAAAAGGTAGCTGATGCCCGGTTTTCTTATAGTCCTCAGCTAATTCAATCCAGTCGTAAAGTGACCCTGGCAATACAAAACCAACCACTAAAGGATGTTCTGGATATACTTCTCAAGCCCTTGCATATCAGCTATGAAATAGCTGGGAAACAAATAATATTAAGAAATGACCTAAAACAGCAGGGGGCTCTGGAAAACACCGACCCGAAGCTAACTAGCTCCGCCTTTCAACCTGTGTCAGGTAAAGTCACCGACGAAAAAGGCGAAGGCCTGCCAGGAGTGAGTGTAATTCTGAAAGGAACGCAACGGGGAACCACAACTAACGCGGAGGGGCAGTTCCAGATTGAAGTACCCGATGGAATGGCCGTACTGGTTTTTAGTTTTGTAGGATACAAAAGTCAGGAAATTACAGTAGGTAATCAGAATAACCTTTCGGTGCAGCTGGAATCAGACGTGGCTAATCTGTCGGAAGTGGTTGTGGTAGGTTTTGGTACCCAGAAGAAAGTAACCATGACAAGTGCCGTTTCTACTATCCAGAGTGAGCAGATAACGGCCCGGCCGGTTAGCAATGTTCAACAGTCATTGCAGGGCCTGGCTCCCGGCCTTACCGTGCTTGATCGCGGGGGAGCCCCGGGCCGGTCAAGTGCCACCATGCGGATAAGAGGTATTACTACCCTGGGGGATAATTCGGCACTGATCATAGTCGATGGGGTGGAACAGGTCCTGTTTGATATGAATCCGGAGGATATAGAGTCAGTAACTGTATTGAAAGACGCCTCATCAACCGCTATTTATGGGTCCAGAGGAGCTAACGGAGTTATATTAGTTACTACCAAGCGTGGTAAAGCAGGAAAAGTATCAGTGGCCTATAATGGCTATTATGGGATACAGGAATCTGTCAATAAACCCAGAATGATGGAGCTGGAAGCCTACATGCGCCACCAACAAATTGCTTACACAAACGTAGGTTCAGCGATTCCTCCCAGGTTTACAGACCAGTCAATTAATGACTGGGTTAATGCAACAGACCGTTATAAGTACCCATTGCCCAATACCTGGTTCGAGACGGTATTAAAACCGGCCCCCATGTCAAATCATACCTTTTCTGTAAATGGTGGAAACGAGCAGTTTAGAGCCAGAGCAAGCATACGTATGCAGGACCAGGGGGGAATTGCTCCTAATTTCGAGTCAGATATCAGGGAGATACGACTGTCTACTGATTTTAATGCCTCTGAAAAAGTGCGCTTTACGGCTGATGCTAATTATCGGAACAATAATTCAGTCGCACCGCTCATAAATATTATAAATTTCTTTCTACATGCTACTCAGTTTGCTGTACCAAAGTATCCCGATGGTACCTACGGACTGAGCTTACAGGGGCAAAACCCGCTCATGTGGGCAGAGAAAGGAGGAGTGTCCCGGTTATCATCCGACCGCATGGTAGGTAATGTTAAGGGAGAATGGGATATCCTTAAAGACCTGACTTTCTCTACGCAGTTAGCCGGGATATTTACAAGTACCTACCAAAAAGACTTTACCAATGCGTTTTCAAATACTGATAAGAATAATAATGTAACCAGAACGGTGGCCAACAATTCCCTTACTGAAATACGCAATCAACAGAAAGAATATACCCTTACCAGTTTGCTTACCTACCGCCATACCTGGGGAAATCATGACTTCAGTATCATGGGAGGCTACCAGGAATTTTCCTATCAACTATATAATTTAAGCGCTTACCGGCAGCAATTTTATAATAATGATATCCAATCAATTGGACAGGGTATTGCTGATGCAACAAGAACCAACGGGGGGAACGACGAAGAAGGAGGAATCAGGTCCTTTTTCAGTCGCATAAATTATACTTTTGCCAATAAGTACCTTTTAGAGTTGAATGCCAGACGCGATGGATCTTCGCGGTTTTCGCCAGAAAATCAATTTGCGTTCTTCCCTTCCGGATCGATTGGATGGCGTATCTCTGAAGAAGCGTTCTTTTCTCCTTTGAAAAATGTTTTCCATGAATTAAAACTACGGGGTTCCTACGGGCAGACCGGAAATCAGGCCATTCCGCCTTACCTATTCTTCCCTCAGTTAAGTGCCAGCAGCTACACATTTGGAGGAAATACCGTCACAGGTTATCGCCAGTCCACTAGAATCGATCCGTCTGTAACCTGGGAAACAAATACCCAGACGAATCTGGGGCTGGATGCCTCAATGCTGGATAGGAAACTGAATTTAACGTTTGATGTGTATAAAAAAAGAACAGACGGTATTTTGTTGAATCTTCCTATCCCTCAAACCATAGGCCTCAATCCGGGCCCTCAAAACGCCGGTATTGTTGATAATAAGGGAATAGAATTAGGGATCAGTTACCAGAACAGCAATCCTAGTGGTTTAACGTATAATGTGGCAGGTAATTTTGCTGTAAATGATAACAAAGTGGTCAGTTTATTTGGTACCGGACCCTATATCAGCGGTACCGACATTGATCCACGCTTTGTTATAAAAGAGGGGCTACCTATTAATGCCCACTGGGGTTACCTGACCAATGGGCTGATACAAACCAAATCGGAAGCTGATGTTTCTCCGTATTTCCAGCGCACTGCTCTACCGGGAGATGTCAATTTTGTGGATTTAAATGGAGATAAAATCATCACGGAGGCGGATATGACGATGATTGGAAATCCATTTCCAAAGTATAGCTTTAGTCTTAATGGAGGGGTAGGCTACAAAAACTTTCAACTGAATTTATTTTTCCAGGGAACGGCTGATGTGGATGTGCGCTTATCAGGCGCGCTTTCTGAGGCAGGAAATCAGGAAGGTTTTATGCACGAAATCTATACCAACAACTATTGGACGACCGAAAATCCCAATGCCCGTTTTCCCAGGCCTACCAAATTTAACTTGCGCAATCAGGCGACAACGGATCGGCTGATTATTGACGGTTCGTACCTGAGACTAAAAAATATACAACTGGTATACAATATACCCCCTGCTTTCAGCAAAAAGGTATGGGTTCAAAGAGCCAGCGTATATATTTCGGCTACCAATCTTTTCACAATTTCCAAATTAAATGAATGGAGTCTGGACCCGGAAGTAGAATCCGGTCGGGCTAATTATTATCCCCAAACGGCCATGAGGACACTGGGACTTAACCTGCAATTTTGATACGTCATGAACTTGACAAAAGAATAATTTAAAAACTTTACTGCTGTCATTCCTATGAAGCCATTTTCTAAAAATAAGTACTTATTGATACTTGCTGTTGTATTGGCGGGTTCAACTACCTCGTGTAAGGACGATCTGTTAAATCCTGTTCCGAACGACAGGATTTCAACTACTATATTCTGGCAAACTGATACGGATGCCCTCCTGGCGGTCAACGCCGCCTATCCTTACCTGATGGGGCTAAACATTTTTACACTTGACGGTATTACTGATATCGGACATACGAATCAGCCATTCAATACCAATGCCTTCGTCGAGAGCGGCTCGTACGACGCCTCCCATAGTCTGATCGCTTCCGAATGGTCAAATGCTTATGCCGGAATTGCCACAGTCAATGACTTTATGGAAAACGTAGACCGTGTAAGTACAACCAATCCGGCACTGATCAATCGGTTAAAAGCCGAAATGCAGTTTCTTCGGGCTTACCAGTATGTGCGACTAGCCTCTCTTTACGGAGGGGTGCCCCTGGTAACCAAAACATTAACTACCGAGGAAGCCAAAAATCTAAAGCGGGATGATGTACAAAAAGTGTGGGATTTCGTGGACAGCGAACTTAGAGCCGCCGCCCAAACTTTACCCAACAGCTATCCGGCCAGCGATAGGGGACGTATAACAAAAGGAGCTGCATTGGGAATGCTGGCCCGGGCCAATTTATACGCAGGTAGATTTCAGAAAGCCAGTGAAGCGGCCAGTGAGGTGATGAAACAGGGATACAGACTATACCCAACCTATGGTAAACTCTTTTCCTACGCAGCCGAAAATAATCAGGAAGTAATTCTGGATCGTCAATATCTAAGTACCTCCGGACTAAGCCATAATGTCTTTGCGCATATGGCACCTTATAGCCAGAAGAACTCTAACAACAACTTTGTACCTACTAAAAAACTCGCGGATGCCTTTACAATGGCAAATGGTCTGGATATAAACGATTCTTCCAGTGGTTTTGATCCCAAAGATCCTTACAAAAATAGGGATCCGCGAATGAGGTTTACCATGTTTTTGTCTGGAGATCCATTGCCCAGTGGGGCCGCCTTTCGCCCCGAACCAACCAGTGGTACATCCGACGCTATCGGGAATACTTATCTGGCCTCTACAACTGGCTTTGTAGTCAAGAAGTATATAAATAATGAAGACTTCGCTGCCCCCGGCGTTTCAGGAATCAATATTATTCTGATGCGTTATGCCGAGATCCTGCTTACCTACGCCGAAGCAAAAATCGAGCTCAACCAAATAGACCAGACCGTTTATGATGCTATCAATCTGGTTAGAAACGGGCGGGAAGATGTGAAGTTGCCCTCCGTTACTACTGGTCTTTCTCAGGATAAATTAAGAGAAATAGTTCGCCGGGAAAGATTAGTGGAGTTCGCTTTTGAAGGATTACGTCTTTTTGACATCCGTCGCTGGAAAACCGCAGAGAAAGTTATTCCGGGTGATGTTTTTGGGATAACCTGGCTCAATAACGGGGCTTTAAGTACTATTCAGGTACAGGCTTTCAACAAAGTATTTAATCCTAACCGTGATTATCTGTGGCCGATTCCGCAGAAAGAATTGGATCTTAATAAGGAACTCACCCAAAATCCGGGTTGGTAATGCAGCAGCAATCCAGTCTATACGCCAGTCAGTATCATAAAAAGGGGCTAGTCAGTCTCCTTATGCTGCTATTGGTACTTACTGGTTTTATTCTGGTACAAAGACCGGATGATACCTCCCGCCCAAATATTATCCTAATTATAGGGGATGATATCTCGGCGGAGGATATAGGATGTTATGGTAATGCCAAGATCCGTACTCCTAACCTTGATTTGATGGCAAAAGAGGGTATGCGGTTTACAAATTTCTACCTTACCACCAGTTCGTGCAGTCCCAGTCGTTCTAGTATATTAACAGGTCGGTATCCACATAATACCGGCGCAGCGGAGTTACATACAGCGCTGCCCGCCCACCTGGATTTTTTTCCGGAACTACTAAAAAAAAGCGGGTACTTCACGGCTTTACTGGGCAAGTGGCATGAGGGTGCTGCTACCCGCCGGGCGTATGATACCCTGCTGGTGGACCGGAAAGCAAACGGGGAAGGTGGCGAGGAACAATGGATAAATATACTTCGGGCCAGGCCAAAAAATAAACCCTTTTTCTTTTGGCTGGCGCCGTACGATGCCCACCGTGAGTGGTCAACCAAAGGCTTCCACAACCGGCACGATCCACTAACGGATGTAATAGTACCGCCTACCCTGGCAGATACCAAAGAAACTCGCCAGGATCTGGCCTCCTACTACAACGAGATAAGCCGCATTGATTACTACCTGGGCCAACTAATGGCCGAACTCGTCCGACAGGGGATAGCTGATAATACCCTAATCCTATTCATGGCTGATAATGGACGTCCTTTCCCCGGGAGCAAAACACGGATGTACGATACGGGAATGCGGACACCCTTTGTGCTGAAATGGCCAAAAGGTATTAAAAGCAAGGGCACTGTTTGCGAAAGCATGGTGAGCAGTATTGACATAGCGCCTACCCTGCTTCACCTGGCCGGCGCAACGCCTTCGGCAACCATACAGGGGGTAAATTTTTCCCGGTTGATTAACCAACCCGAAGCGCCCTTTCGTACCCATGTTTTCTCGGAGCATAACTGGCATGACTATTCTGCCTATGAGCGGGCGGTACGGACAAAAGAATACCTGTATTTGATAAACCGCCGTCCTGAATTGACTAATGAGGGCCCCATAGATGCTAATCAAAGTCCATCAGCCAGGGCCTTAAAGGCTGCCCGGGCGGATGGACATCTTAGCCCGATACAAAAGGATATATTCCTCTCGCCCAGGCCTACGGAAGAGTTTTTTGATTGCAACCTTGACCCGATACAACAAAAAAATGTAATCTTTCTACCCCGGTATGCCAAGGAGGTTGCAAAACTAAGGCGAATTTTAAAACAATGGCAGACAAGCACCGGGGATACTTTCCCCAAGCACCTTACTGCCGATTGGTATGACCGGGAAACTGGACAGGCATTACCCTCCAAAGATCAGAGAGGAGAGATGCCTGGCAAATCCTCTAAGGCAGATAAAATAAATAACAAAGGCCCCTTTTAACCCATAAGTAATATGATTAGAAGACCACTTTTGTATGTTGGGGCCATGACAATGGCATTCACCATGAGCTACGCACAAAATGCCAGTAAAACTAACCGGCCCAATGTGCTGATTATTGCAGTAGATGATTTGAACAATAACCTTGGAAGCTACGGTCGCAAAATCGTTAAATCTCCTAATATTGATCAATTAGCACGACGGGGAGTTCGCTTTGAGCGAGCCTATTGCCAGTTTCCCTTTTGTACCCAGCCGAACCTCATTGCTAACGGGGCTCCGTCCAGATTCCACAAAGGTGTTTGATCTGAAAACGCATTTTCGGACCACAGTTCCTGATGTAGTAACCTTGCCTCAACACTTCAAAGTCAATGGGTACTTTACAGCCAGGGTTGGGAAGCTATATCATTACGGTGTTCCGGACGAAATCGGTACGAATGGCCTGGATGATGCACTTTCCTGGAATGAAGTTTACAATCCTAAAGGCCGCGATAAAACAGACGAACCCCTTATTACCAACCTGACTCCCAGCCGTGGCCTGGGATCCTCTCTCTCTTTTTTAGCCGCGGAAGGAACAGACGAAGAACAGACCGACGGCATGGTAGCTACCGAAGCCATTCGTTTGCTGGAGCGCCATAAAAATACGTCTGGTAGCGCGAATCCGTTTTTTCTGGCGGTTGGTTTTTTCAGACCGCACTGTCCATTTGTGGCTCCCAAAAAGTATTTCGATATGTATCCGCTGGATAAAATTATTCTTCCTCCGCACTCTCCCGGCGACACCACCCAATACCCTCAGGAAGCGTTTTGGACCTATCCTTTTAACTGGGGCCTCAATGATTTGGAACGTCGACGGGTGATCCAGTCCTATTATGCATCTATTTCCTTTATGGATGCTCAGGTAGGACGTGTTCTAAATTCCCTTAAACAACTGGGACTATCAGAAAATACCATAGTAGTTTTCTGGAGCGACCACGGCTATTTGTTGAGTGAGCATGGTCAGTGGATGAAGCAGAGCTTATTTGAAGAATCAGCCCGGGTACCCATGATTGTAGCGGCCCCCGCTGCTCAAGGGAATGGCAAGGTTAGCCCACGTACGGTCGAACTCCTGGATATTTATCCAACGCTTACCGACTGGTGCGGTCTAAGTACACCCGCCCATGTAGCTGGCCATAGCCTGGTTCCGTTGCTGAATAACCCGCTGCTTTCCTGGCATTATCCGGCTATAACCCAGACAATTCGGAAAAATGGAATGGGACGCAGTATTCGTACCGAACGCTGGCGTTTTACCGTCTGGAACGACGGTCAGGGGAAAGAAGAATTGTACGATCATGAAAACGACCCGCGGGAATTGAAAAATTTAGCCTCAGATAAACGATTCAATAAAATCAAACAAGAATTAAGCAAAAATTTATTTAAGTAAAACCTGCCTATGCCAAAAACAGGCATATTTAAAAACTGAACATGATTTATTCCTAACCATTTAATTCTCATTTACTCCATAAAGTAGTATGAAAAAAATAATAATAATTTTATTTATAACGGGTACACTCACCGCCTTTTTAACGCCTCCAAAATCAGAAAGAAAGGCTGATCGTCCCAATGTAATCCTGTTTTTTATGGATGACATGGGTTATGGGGACCTCTCCTGTTACGGTGCCCTGGGATACCAAACACCAAACCTGGACCGTATGGCTATGGAAGGTACTCGGTTTACCAACTTTCTGGTGGCCCAGGCAGTTTGCACCGCATCCCGGGCTGCCCTACTGACGGGCTGCTATCCAAACCGCATTGGGCTCTTTGGGGCATTGGGGCCTAACTCGCCCATTGGCATCAACGCCTCCGAGGAAATAATCCCGGAATTACTAAAAGAGCAAGGGTATGCTACTGGTATCTTTGGGAAATGGCACCTGGGCAGTCAGCCCCAGTTCCTGCCCCTGCAGCATGGATTTGATGAGTATTATGGCGTTCCTTATTCACACGATATGTGGCCTTTGCATCCAGCCCAGGCCAGGGCTAATTACCCAACCCTGCATTTGATAGAAGGGGATAATCCCGTTAAACCCGTTAATACTCTGGAAGATGCCAGTGAGCTGACGGCCACCTTTACACAAAGGGCGGTTCAATTTATCCGGAACCACAAAAAGGATCCTTTTTTTCTTTATGTTCCTCATCCGCTGCCTCACGTTCCTCTGGCAGCTTCATCCCGTTTCCGGGGTAAAAGTTCACGGGGAATTTTTGGCGACGTCATGATGGAACTGGACTGGTCGGTAGGTCAGATCCTGGATGAAGTTAAGAAACAAGGATTAGACAAAAACACCATTATCATATTCACAAGTGACAATGGCCCCTGGTTAAACTACGGAGATCATGCCGGCTCTGCCGGGGGCTTTAGGGAAGGCAAAGGTACTTCGTTTGACGGTGGGCACCGGGTTCCCTGTATCATACGTTGGCCGGGAAAGGTACCGGCCGGACGGGTCAGTAACAAGTTGTTATCAACGATTGATATCCTGCCTACAGTAGCGTCACTCTGTGGAGCGCGTATGCCAAAACAAAAGATTGACGGGGTAAATTTCCAGGACCTGCTGAAAGGGGATGATAGTGTAACCCCCCGTGATCAGTTTTATTACTATTACCGGCGTAATAACCTGGAAGCAGTTCGAAAAGGAGACTGGAAACTTGTCTTTCCCCACGAAGGGCGGACTTACGAAGGGCAGTTACCTGGCACCAACGGTAAACCGGGTACAGCTCCGGAAGATCATTCCTTCCCATTGGCCCTTTACAACCTGAGCCGCGACCCCAGCGAACGGTATGATGTAAAAGAACTTTATCCGGATCAGGTAGCAGAGCTTCAGAAGTTAGCTGATGAGGCACGGGAGGATCTTGGTGATGATCTTACAAAAAGTGCGGGTAAAAACAAGCGGGAAAGTGGTCTGGCTGCCAACCTTAAGTAGCACTTGAAACCACCACCCCCAGAGGCTGGTTGTAAAACCACCGTCTGGGTATCACTGATTAGCCTGCTCCCTGAGACAGAAATACCGGCTGCAGTCAACCTTTTATACCGGATCCTATTCATCGTACTAATTATGCGCAGCAAGATTATACTCCTCCTGCTATTCAGCTTCACTACCACTTTTCTACGTGCTCAACAGGCAGGAAAGCCTAACATCATCTTCATTTTCGCTGATGATCTGGGGTACGCTGAACTAGGCTGTTATGGTCAGAAGAAAATACGTACGCCCAACATAGATCGAATAGCGAGGGAAGGTATTCGCTTTACTGACTACTATACCAGTACACCCGTGTGTGCTCCCTCGCGCTGTCAGCTCCTGACGGGTACTCACGGAGGGCACTCCTACATCAGAGGAAACTATGAGCTAGGAGGCTTTGCCGATTCTTTGGAAAGAGGGCAGATGCCGCTTCCTGCTAACACAGTTACAGTTGGTACTCTTCTGCAAAAAGCGGGATACAAAACAGCCTGCATTGGTAAATGGGGCCTTGGGATGGGATATAGTACTGGCGATCCTAATAAACAAGGTTTTGACTATTTCTATGGGTACTATGATCAAAAGCAGGCCCACAATTACTATCCCACCCATTTGTGGGAAAATGGCAAATGGGACACCCTGAATAATCCGGTGATAGATGTCCACCGACGCCTTGATCCTCAAACAGCAACTGCCGGTGATTTTAACTACTTTCGAGGAAAAGACTATGCCATTAATAAAATGGCCGAGAAAGCTCAGCGGTTTATTCGAGAGAACAAGAACCAACCATTCTTCCTGTACCTGCCATTCACCATTCCCCATGTTTCTCTCCAGGCTCCCGAAGTGGCCGTAAAAGAATATGTGGGGAAGTTCGAGGAAAAGCCTTACTATGGACAGCAAAACTATGCGTCCACTCCTTATCCACGCGCTACTTATGCGGCGATGATCACCTATATGGATAAAAAGGTAGGTGAAGTATTGACTCTGGTCAAAGAACTGGGACTGGACGAAAATACCATTATTATTTTTACATCTGACAACGGTACTACCTTCAACGGGGGTGTTGACGCTAAGTTTTTTGAAAGTGTAGGTCCGTTCAGGGGGCTAAAAATGGATATGTATGAAGGTGGGATTCGGATGCCTATGGTAGCCAGATGGCCCGGTAAAATAGCCCCGGGTCAGGTGACAGATCATGTAGCTGTTCATTATGATGTCATGGCCACGCTGGCCGAATTAGTAAATGCCGGACCCGTGAAAACGGATGGTATCTCTTTTCTTCCCACTTTACTGGGGCAGGCTGGCAGGCAGAGAAAGCACGAATACCTCTATTTTGAGTATCCGGAGAAAGGAGGTCAATTGGCTATCAGGTTTGGGAAATGGAAAGGAGTCAAGGTGAACATGAAAAAGGATAAAGATGCCCGCTGGGAGCTCTATGATCTGGAAAAAGACATAAGTGAGACCACTGATCAGGCTGCTTTCCATCCAGAAATCGTTTTAAAGTTCAATCAAATTGTAAAAAAGGAGCATCGTCCTTCCCATCTGCCTGAGTGGGAGTTTGTGCATACAATTTTTGATTAGTTAAGCAATTCGTGAAATAAATGTCTGAAACCATTAAGTCAGGATTTTTTGATGGACTTTTGTAGGTGATTTGCATCGGGTTCCGGTTTATTAGGCCTTCGCCTGCATTCAGAATTTAAAATGAATAAATCAACCGTTATATTTCTTGTTTTAAGGGGACTGGAAGGCAATAGTCCGACTACCTGGGAACCTTACCCGACCAAGCGGGGCTTTAACTACTTCCCGGGCTATGGCCGTCACCGCTATGGTGATAATCATTATCCCGCGCACGAGGCCCGGGAGTGCCCAAGGGTGGAGCTTTATCAAGGCCAGGGCAGGTAGGACAAATGAAATGAATTTCGAAGAAATAAATTTAACTAGCTACGCATGAGAACTTTCTGCCTGATAGCACTTTTGACTCTTGTATCGGCGGTGGTAACTTTCGCTCAGACGAAGCCAAATATACTGTGGATTACAATAGAAGACACCTCTCCTCAGTTTATTGGTTGCTATAAAAATAAGAACGCCCGTACACCGGTAATTGATCAACTGGCCCGGGAAGGGGTACAGTTCAGGAATGCTTTTTCGACCGGAACGGTGTGTTCCCCCAGCCGTTTCACTTTGATTACTGGAATAAGGACCTACGAAGCTGGCACCGGAAATCACCGCAGTAATTATCCACTACCAGCCTATATGCGTGGTTTTCCCTACTATATGCAAAAGTGCGGGTACTACACGACCAACAATAGCAAGACGGACTACAACCTGGCTGAACCAAAGAAATTTACGGAAGAGGCCTGGAGCGAAAGTTCCAATAGGGCAGGCTGGTGGAACCGTAAGCCAGGGCAACCGTTCTTCGCCATTTTCAATTTTGAGGATTCACACCAATCACGTACCATGACCGACACTTACGAACAGTACAAGAAGAAAGTACTGGACGAACTTCCTGCCAATGAAAGAATCGGTGAGCACGAATTTGATATGCCTCCTTTTTACCGGGATAGTCCGGAAATGCGTAAGCAGTTCGCGCGGGTTTATAATTCGATAAAGCTTACGGATAATAAAATAGGAAAGCTCCTGCAGCGGCTCGACAAGGATGGTCTACGTGACAGTACTATTATTTTCTTCTTTGCCGATCATGGAGAGGGTATACCGCGAGGAAAAACAAATGGTATAAACCTGGGATACAGGGTACCCTTCATTGTCTGGTTTCCACCCATGTACAAGCATTTGTCGCCGTGGGGAGAAGGGGGTGTTGTAACTGATGAGCTGATCAACTTTGAAGATCTGGCTCCAACCCTGATTAGTCTTTCCGGAGGTGACTTACCAATCCATCTGAAAGGAAGGATATTAATGGGCAGGAAACGCTCAGCACCCGTTGACCACTTAATTTTATCGTCTGACCGCTCCGACAATGGGATTGATATGATAAGGAGCGTAACGAACGGCAGGTACATCTACTCACGGAATTACATGCCTTACATGCCGGAAGTCCGTTACATCCGCTATATGGAGATAGGCGACATAAAACAGCAAATGCGGCAGGACCTGGCCCAGCATAAATTAAATCATTTACAAAAGGAGCTATTTGCTAAGCGACCCGCCGAAGTACTCTATGATCTAAAAAACGACGGTTGGGAAACCACTAATCTTATCAATAATCCTGCTTATAGAGGCATAGCCGGGCAAATGAGAAAACGCCTAAACGCTTCCCTATTGAAATCCAGGGATGTACATTTCCTTCCTGAATACGAAATCGCTGAAATTTCAAAAACGACGACACCCTATGAATTCAGGATGCGCGATGAAGATTTTCCGGCAGCAGATGTCTATAAAGCCGCCTCATTGGCTGGAATACGTTCTGAGGCAGTAGCATACAGGCAGATCCGGTGGCTGAAAAACAAAAACAAATTTGTTCGCTATTGGGCGGCTGTAGGTTTAAGATCTCAGGATAAGGCTACCCTGTTTTCTTATAGAGCAGAGCTGACCGCAGCGATACAGGATACCTACGGTCCGGTGGCTGTTATGAGTTCCGCAATTGCATATGAAGTTTTCGGCTTACCGCAGGCAGAAGCCAGCCTTAAAGCATTTTGTGCCTCAGATAATACCGAACTTGCCTTGATGGCTTTAAATGAGCTACTGTATGTGACTTCCAAGCAGCCTTTCATAGAGAATGTAAGGTCCATACACCAGGTTTTCATTAGGAAGAATGCTGCCAATCAGTCTGTCTATAAAGTGAAAGCAGCCTGTATGGATTTTTTGGGAAGCCTTAGTCTGGTACCTAACAATCCGGATTATGCAGAATAAGGATTTTTCTTCTTAATCCATATCTAGTTTAAAACTACTTTATTCCCAGGCATCGCCTTTGCTTATTTAAAAAGTTCTATTGGCTTTCGCTTTAAAATAGCACTAGTGCGGGTACTACCTTTTTCACAGAAAAATAAATCAAAAACACAGCACGAATAACAACATCTACGCTGGTAAGATTCCTAACGGGTGACACTCCCGGTAGACGATGATCTGTGTGGAATATGGATATTCATGACGTTACCAATGGGTATTTTGACCGATTAATGGATCCGGCAGGTTAAATAATTGTAAACGAGTGTCCTCTCAATCCGGCTGATTTTCCCGGGTATACCGCTGACGAAACAGGTCCATGGCTCTACCGTGTCTACCCTAACTACCAAGAAGGTCAATCAGTCTCCTCTTGTTGACCTTTCTATTTCTAACACTACGGAAGTAATATTTCTCTGTCAGAAATATTACTTCCGATAAGTAAACCTTATCGGAAGTAATAATAAAATTCATTTACCCGCTTTTGCTTAACATAGAAGTGTATAAGGGTCTCCAAAAATTGGACAGGCAAGATAACTTGAAATATTTTACCTTAGATCTGCAAAATGTTCAAAAATGACCAATTTTCCTGCCAAGATTTTATTAGCCCGTTGATCGATAAGCAGATAAATATTAGTATGGATTCAAAAGAGCGGGCATTGGATAATATTTTTCGGGGTCGCCCGGCGATCGAGCGTTTTTGGCGTACCATCAAATTTGAGCGGTCCGCCGCCGCGGCATCTTTACTTGAAGGCCTATTCTGATGGGCGAAGTCTGCACAAGGGGTTGACATATTATTTTCACTTCTACAACCAAGAACGTAAACATCAGTCCTTGGGGTATGAAACACCTGCACAATGGTATGTTCAAGGAACAGAAGGAAAAAAATACAATTGGTAGGCTCGCACGTACAAACTTAGATTCACCCTAATCCTGTCCAACTATTGGGGAAGCTTACAGTTGCACAGCGACAGCTAGCCGACTTGCCCCTGACACCGGCCACGCTGGCAGCCTACCTCTCCAATGAGGCCACCCGACATAAATGGGCTACCCTCTCGCGCCGCCTGGCCGCCATCCGCAAGTGGCACCGGCTCCACCAGCATACCGATCCCGCCCTGGACCAGACCGTGCAACTGGTACTGGAAGGCATCAAGCGCAGCCTGGAGACCGAGCCGGGTCTGGCCCTGGCCTTTGAGATCGAAGAATTCAAGGAAAAGATCCGGTCTATCCCCCGCACACCCACTGGACTGCGCGACCGAGCCTTGTTGCTACTCGGATTCGTGGGTGCCTTTCGCCGGTCGGAGCTGGTAGCCCTGAACCTGGAAAGTATTCAGCTCACCCGGGAAGGAGCGGTGGTTTCCTACCAGGGGAGTAAGACCAACCAGTACGGAAAACCCGAGCATAAGGCGCTGTTTTTCAGCCCGGACCCAGAGACCTGCCCCGTGCGGCCATTACAGGATTACACCAGCCTGTTAAACAGACCGGCCGGGCCACTTTTTGCCCGTTTTCGCAAGGGCAACCAGATAACTCAGGACCGGCTCTCGGACAAGCAGGTGGCCCGCACCACAAAAAAATACTTGGGCCAGAACTACTCGGCTCACTCGCTGCGGGCTTCTTTTGTGACCATCGCCAAGCTGAATGGAGCCGATGACTCCCAGATCATGCAGCAAACCAAGCACCGCACCCGCACGATGATTGACCGCTATACCCGCGTGCAGCAGGTGGTGAGACATAATGCCGCCATGAAGTTGGGGCTCTAGGTAAATTGTAACCAAACCAATAAATCCAGGGAATTTGAGTCAGCGACATACGTTTCCTTCTAACTTATAAAAGTAGTATTCGATCTGCTGATCTGTTGTAAGGCATCAAACGGGGCTATAATTACCCGTTATTTAGGATTATGCCCGTAAAAATAAGAAGAGTGCTATTTTGATTAACGTGTTTGATTGCCCTGGCCAAGGCTTCTTTCAGGAATTGTAATTCGGAAGGTTTCACAATATATCTATCGGCCCCAGCTATTTTTGGCCATAATTTCCTTGTTGCTGCTGGAGGTAGAAAAGATGATAACTGGCACCTGGGACATACTTGCTATTTTCTTAAATTCGGTCAGGCACACTTTTTCGTCCATCCTGGGCCTATACAAGTCCAGGAATTTTATTCCAGGCTTTTCCCTATCTTCACCTAACAGATGCCCTAAGGCCGGGGCGAAATCTTGCTTTAGCCGAATTGCTCGAGGATGGAATCTTTGAATGTCTGGAAGATGCCTAAACAGAAATCTTTGATAGGACCGCCTAAGCGATACATTAAAAGGTACCGCTGCGGTGGATCGTTACACTACCACCGGCTCGGGAGCTAAGCTAATGGGAGTGTAAATTGAACTGTGTCATTTTCTTTCAGCGGCCTATAAACGGCTCTCGCTCCGGCTGAATCCTATCTCCAAATTTAATGTAGAGCTGTGACATAGTCAATCCCCAGTTTCGAAGCGGCATAGTCCATTTCTTGGATATATCCATTACGGCTAGATAGACCAGTTTCAGTAGGGCCATGTCGGAAGTAAAAGCCCCCTTGGTCTTGGCGGCCGCCGCTGCGGTCACCTTTCTGATCTGGCGATGCATACCCTCAATGGCATTCGTTGTGTAAATGGTACGCCGAATATCGGTGTCATACTCATAGAAAGTAGACAGATTCACCCAGTTATCCACCCAGGACTTAACCGACAAAGGATACTTTTTCCCCCATTTTACATCGAATTCGAGTAGTTTTTCATACCCCTGATCCGCGTTGATTGCCTTATAGACTGGTTTCAGATCCTGCGCCACTGTCCTTTTGTCCTTCTCCGAGACATAGCGTAAGCTAGTGCGGATCTGCGGGGTCGCCCGGCGATGAACGATACAGAGTTGAACCCGAGTCTTGGGAAACATGGCCTGTATCGCCTCGGGAAAGCCTTTCAGGCCATCAATACAAGCGATTAGGATGTCTTCCACCCCCCGCTGCTTTAAGTCAGTAAGTACCGATAACCAGAACTTAGCCCCCTCACTCTCTGAAAGATATACCCCAATTAAATCCTTTTTCCCCTCCTTATTCACTCCCAATATGTTATAGATGGCCCGGGACTGGATGGTGCCGTTTTCGCGGACTTTATAATGGATACAGTCCAGAAACACAAAGGTGTAGATCGCCTCCAGAGGGCGTGTGCGCCATTCGTTGAGCACCGGGATGACCTTGTCTGTGATGTGGGATATCTCCGTAGCCGAAATTTCCATAGCGTACATCTCCTTGATGAACTCGCTGATAGCACGCGTACTCATGCCTTTGGCATACATCGCCGTCACTTTTTCTTCCAGATCGCTCGTTAGGATCAGCTGGCGCTTGGGTAGGATTTTGGGCGAGAAGGTGCACTCGCGGTCGCGTCCGATCTCAATCTCCAAATGCCCCGAACTGAGGCTCCTGACGGTCTTTTTTGCTTTTCCATTCCGACGGTTGGTCACCCCCGAGGCCTTACTCTCTTCGAGGTGGTTAGCTAGTTCGCCCTCAAGCATAGATTCCAACAGATGTTTAATCATTGGGCCAAAGACCCCGTCGGCACCGCCCAGTTTTTTACCCTCGGACAGGCCCTGGATGGCCTCCTGCTTGAATTTCTCGAACCGGGTCGCCGGTGCGATCAAAGTTGTTGTCTGTCTGCATTTCTGTGTCTGATAACGTTTTCAATTTAGTTATTTTTACCTCAAAGCGAGGTGACACAGTTCAGTTTACAGTCTCAAGCTAATTGATCAGTTAGCCGCCGATCTTCGCGCCGACTTTCCTGATATGCCGGTAAACTAAACTTTTATCTGGCTGTGCCACAGGTAAGTGCAAAAAAGCGATTATCTTAATTCATATTCAGCAATTAAAGCATCTGCTGGTATGTGTAATAACCTGCTGAACTTTCGAATCATTGTCAATGAAAGCGCCTGCTTATAATTTAACACTTTGCTAATTGTGCCTTTGTCTCCATATTCATTGGCGAGATCTATAGGCTTGTAACCAAAATCTTCCATTCGGATTTTGATTAACTCCACAGGATCAACTTCCGGCAGTTCACTTGTCCTTTCTTCAAAGTCAGAAATGAGATGCGCTAACAAAAGTTTTTCCTTATGTTCAGTCGTACCTCTCACTGCATACTTTATCTCCTCATAGCGAGCTAGAGCAGCATCATAATCCTGCTCTGTCTCAATTAGAAACCAGTCTGATTTTATGTTTTTCATATCTTTATGTATAGCTTCCGACGATCAAACGGTTGAAGCATCAACCTTATCATATTCAGCGTGTGTTCCTATAAATCTTACTTCTACAATTCCGTCTTCGTAGTTGATCTCCACGATCAAACGATATTTATTACCTACAATTTTAAATCTGGCGCGGCTTCCTGGAATTATAGACGCTTTCGGAAAGTCCTCTAATACGTCTGCTCCTTTTTTCCAGTTTGACCTTTTAACAACCGTTTTCCAAGCTGTTAAACTTTTACCAGCATCTCCATGCTACTGTGCAAACTGATCCAGCTTGCGGGCGTAAACAATAATCATTCCTTAAATGATGTTTTGGATTTTTAAAACTTTGCTTGTCCATAATCATCAAGAGTTATACATTATCAATAAGAGCAAATGGACACTTTCATAGTACCCATTACAAATGTAGATAAAAGTTGGTAGAATACCAACTTTACTATAAAAACATTTTCACATTGCGTGGTACTGAGGAATTTGTTATACAAAACAAAAACGACGGTGGTCGTTGCAGAAGTTCCTATTCAGTCCATCAGGCTTACTAGTTTGGATTTGCAATCACTACTTCAGGAAAAGCAGCTTCTTCTGTTATAAATACACTCACCTGGGAGGTAGGTTGAGCTAGCTATGGCTTCCAAAGCTGCACTTGAAGCTACTTTCCTTTTTACAGCTTTGAAGTATTTTGTACCGACCCCCTAATTATTGGACAAACTTTCCAGGTTTAAGGCTGGAACTTTTTGTTGATTTTGATGCATATCTACATTGCCCGGCTACCCGGTCTGATCGTGGCGGCCAATACCTGTCGCGGAAGATGAAACAGCTCGTCAAGACTTTCAAGTTGAAACAGAGTATGTCCCGCGCCGACGACCCGGCACTGGCCGCCCGGCTATGACAATGCTTGGGCTGAGTCCCTGTGGATGGGACCGCCCATGCGCCCGAATGAAAGCGGAATTGGACATTCCCAAAGGGGGGCTATAGCAATCTCGAGATGTTACGATCTGTCCTCTTTGAATACATCGAAGGATACTACAATACTCGAAGATTACATTCAGCTTTGAACTACCAGAACCTCGTAGCTTTTGAGGCTGATTACTATCGAAAAACTGGTTGAAAGAGAAAACTAAAATCTATTACTAACCAGCAAGAAGTGTAAACCAAAAAGGAACTACGTCAGGTTTCAAAAGCGTATGCATCAAAACAGAATCAGAATGCTTTTCCTTTCGGGAGTTACCAAAAGTAATAATTAAAACAGTTTGGTTACGACATTTGGAACCGATACAGGTAAGGAGCCTTATTGGCCGCACCCGTGAACTTCTTTTCCAGACGTTCCAGCACATTCAGGTCCAGGATCTTCTTCTGAAAGTTGTTACGGGCAAAAGGTTTGTCATAGATAGCCTCGTACAGTTCCTGAACCTCCTTCATCGTAAACGTCTCGGGAAGCAGGTTGAAGGCGATCAGTTTCTCGTCCAGATTCCGGCGGAGGGTTTCCAGAGCATTTTCTACAATTTCGTGGTGATCCATGATCATGGGGGGCAAATTCCTGATCGGGTACCAGTCAATGGTTTCGTCTATATCGTGTTTTTGGGGTATTACCTTATTGATATCTACCAGGGCATAGTAGCCAATCGAAACGAATCGCCGGGTGACCCACTCGAATTCTTTTCGGTTTAGGCTTTTATCTCCCAGTATTTCATGATTAAGTTCGATCAGTCGTTCCATAAAACTGAGGTTGGAGCGCTCTGTATTGCCAAATACCCGGAACTGATCCAGGTAAATATCCCTGATACCGGTTCGTTCTTCCAGAATCCGCCGGGCAGCCTGGTCGATACCCTCGTCCTGATATATAAAGCCGGCGGGTAGAGCCCAGAAATCTCCTTTGAAGTTTAGCTTGGGTACTAAGACTTTGAGTTGTTTTTCCTGATAGCCAAATATGACGCAATCGATGGAAAGCTGTTGTATATAGTTTTGTTCACTGGGATTACGCATGGGAAACTGGTTTTCCGGTAAGGAATCATGAGGCAAAGATAAGTATCCTGACTCCTTACCGAAAATGCCAATCCGCGTTTTTGTGGTATACATCTATTTCTTAGTCCAGCGCGACCGCAGATAGTAGGCGGCAGCTTTTGGTTTACGATCTCTTGTGAAAACTCCCTTATAATTGACTCCTCCGAAGCGAATTATACCCTGCCCGGTTTTGAAATCAGAAAATGCCCACACGTGCATACCGGCTACGTAGTCCTTGGTAGCAGCCACGTCGAGGTAGGCTTTGATGAAGTTGGTCTGGAACTCCTCGGTAAACATCTCCGGCTCATCCGAATGCATACCGGGGTAGGTATCCGCTCCAAATTCTGTAACCATCACGGGTTTATTAAATTTCTTGTGCAAGGCATCCATTTCCATAGATAGTAGTTTGACGGCTCCGTTCATGTCACCCGCGTGGGTATACCAGCCGTAGTACCGGTTGATACAGATCACATCCGACATACCTACCCACTCGGAGGGGCCGCCCATCACCCCAACCAGGACCGCCAGACGGGTAGGGTCTTTTTGTTTGACCAGGGAGAACATCTCCTGAAACAGCTCAATGCTTTTGGGTGTTGCCTCCCGACCTCCCGGTCCTCCAGTAACACTTACCTCTCTTGGAAATGGCTCGTTGGCCACGCACCACATGATCACCGACGGGTGGTTTTTATCCCGTGTGATGAGCTCGTTGATGTACTGCTTCACCATAACCTGACGCTGCGCCAGTTCGGTAGTATCGCCGTGGAAGTAAAGTCCTACCGCCGGAATCTCATCAATCACCAGGAAGCCCTCCCGGTCAGCCATACGCATAAATTCTTCGTCGTAGGGGTAGTGGGAGGTACGGAACGAATTGGCTCCGGTCCACTTCATCAGCGAGAAATCTTTGACAATAACCGGATTGGCCGCTCCCCGTCCGAAGATGGGGAAGTCTTCGTGCTTGCCAAATCCTTTCAGGAACACCGGCTTACCATTGAGCAGCACCTGAGTGCTGGTAGTAGCGATGGTGCGAACACCGGTCTCGAGGGTATAGCGGTCGAAGGTAGTTTTGTTATCGCCCACTGTCACCTCTACCTGATATAGATACGGGTCCTCGGGTGACCACAGCCGTACATCCGGGATGGAAACAGTGGCCGTGGCAGCATTGCCCGCCAGACGGATAGGTGCTTCGTATTTCTTACCGTTGCCGGTAATCGTGATGGTACCCCGGGTGGCTTTGCCCTCGGTGGCTACGGCTACTTCCAGGCTCCCCGTCGTACCCGTAAAACCGGGCCTGACGGTAATATCTTTGATTGAAGCTACGGCGGGCAGAGAGTACAACCACACATCCCGATGCAAACCGGCGTAGGGGAAGAAGTCATAGTTAGACTTGGGAAAGTTGGAGAAAGGTCCGCCCTGCACATTACCCGTAGGTACCCGCGAAGGCTTCAGATGGTTTTCGATTTGAATAGAGATCCGGTTGGCGGCTCCCCAGTTGATATAGGGGCTCACCTCGAATGCGAAGGGTAGGTGTCCTCCTTCGTGTATGCCTACCGGCTGACCATTGATCCAGACTCTGGCGGCATAGTTGGCCGAGCCAATGCGTATAAAAATACGTTGCCCTTTCCAGGAGCTGGGTACGTAACTTTCCTTCTCATACCAAACCATACCCAGGTAGTCACGCATATCCGTAAACTGCTCGTTCCAGCTACCAGGTACTGCTATTGACCGGGTCTCGCCGCTGCCACGGTGGCCAGGCCGGGTCTCGCCAGACCGGGTCTCCATCAGTCCATTTTGCCATCCTTCTTTTGCACCTGCTTCCAGTGAGTCTTTCCTGAATTGCCACATGCCCGACAGGCTCAGGGTATTGCGGTGGTCGTTCTGCTGTGGGTACAGGGCAATCCGATCCGGATCAGCGGAAGCAAAGGTTTGGGCCATACAAGGGGCCAGGCTCAGCAGGAGGAGTAAGGGTGCCAGAAATATTGACTTCATTTTCTTGATTGGTAAGAGTACAACATGGTCCGAAAAAGAGATTGGATTACAAAGGTAAATAATTGACTAAAATTTATTGTCTATAATTTAGACAATAATAAAATTCTTTTTCTACCTTTGGTCATCGATAGCGAATACCATGTAAGAAAAGGGCTGTACCCTTTTGTTTATAAGTACTTACGGCTGTGGATAATCGCTCAGGTTCCAAAGCTTAGGATAAGAAGCAGCCTTAGTAAGAATGGACGAGCAAATTGGAAAAAGTACAAGCCAATTGCCTACCTATTAAATCAACAATAATCCAATCAACACAAATGATTCAGCGTATTCCTAATTCTCTTCGATGGTTGGTCGGGACGGTGATGGTGAGTATACTGGCCACAGCCTTGTGGTCGTATGTGGCCGTCAAAGAACAACCCCGCATTCTGGTATTCAGTAAAACCGCCGCTTTCCGGCATACCTCCATAGAAGCGGGGCAGAAGGCCCTCATGCAACTGGGTAAAGAGAAAGGCTTTGCCGTAGATACCACCGAGGATGCAAGCCGCTTTAACGAAGAAAATCTAAAGAAGTACCAGGCGGTCGTTTTTCTGAGTACGACCGGCGACGTACTGAATGCCCAGCAACAGAATGCCTTTGAGCGCTACATCCAGGCCGGAGGAGGGTACCTGGGTATCCATGCGGCCGCCGATACCGAGTACGACTGGCCCTGGTACAATCAGCTGGCTGGTGCCTGGTTTGCTAATCACCCCATGCCGGACAACGTCCAGAAGGGGGAGTTTGTAGTAGTAGACAAAAATCATCCGTCTACCAGTTTCTTACCTGAGCGCTGGGAGCGGGAGGATGAATTCTATTCCTTCAAAAACATTAGCCCGGCTCTGCACGTACTGCTGACCATTGATGAGAAGACCTACAAGGGAGGTACCAACGGCGATAATCACCCCATGGCCTGGTACCAGGAGTTTGATGGAGGGCGTTCTTTTTATACAGCCGGTGGCCACACCGGCGCTACCTTTTCGGAGCCTTTATTTCTACGCCACCTGACGGCAGGCTTGCAGTACGTCATGGGAGGTGACTCACCCAAGCCGTTGAACTACAGCAAGGTCAAAACTAAAAAGTTGCCCGAAGAAAACCGCTTTGCGAAGGTAGTGCTGGCCGAAAAGCTCGACGAGCCTATGGAGCTGACGGTACTGCCCGATAACCGTGTGCTATTGGTGGAGCGCCGCGGTGCGGTGAAGCTATTCAGCCCTTCGACTGGTAAGCTCAACCTCATTTCTAAAATCCCGGTCAATACCAAGGTTACCGATAAGGAAGGGAAAGTAGGCGAAGACGAAGGTGGGCTGTTGGGTATTACCAAAGACCCCAATTTTGCTCAGAATCATTGGATTTACCTGTATTATTCACCCGAAGGCCCGGAGGCCAAAAACATCGTGGCCCGCTACGAGCTGCGGGGCAATGAACTGGTATTGAGCTCAAAGAAAGTGGTACTGGAAGTGGCTACCCAACGTGAGATTAGTGGTCACGCGGGCGGCTCGCTTACCTTCGATGCCAAAGGCAATCTGTACATTTCAACCGGAGACAACATCAACCCCCAGCAATCCAATGGGTATAGCCCATCGGACGAACGTCCGGGTCGTGAGCCTTTTGACGCTCAAATGACCTCGGCCAATACCAACGACCTGCGAGGTAAAATACTCCGGATTCATCCCGAAGCCGATGGTTCGTATACCATTCCGGAAGGCAACCTGTTCCCGAAGGGTACCCCTAAGACAAAGGCAGAGATATATACAATGGGTCACCGTAACCCGTTCCGTATCTCCGTAGATTCCAAAACCGGGTATCTCTACTGGGGGGACATCGGTCCTGATGCCGCTCAGCCAAAGGATGACCGCGGACCGGCTGGACAGGATGAAGTAGGGCAGGCCCGTAAGGCGGGTAATTATGGCTGGCCCTACTTCGTGGGTAACAATAAGGCCTACCACCAGTACAACTTTGCTACGGCCCAATCAGGCCCGTTATATGACCCTGCTCAGCCAGTAAATAAATCGGTAAACAATACCGGGCTAACGCAGCTGCCACCGGCTCAGAAAGCCTTTATCTGGTACCCTTACGCGGAGTCGAAGGAGTTCCCTGAGGTAGCGGCAGGTGGTCGTTCGGCCATGGCCGGTCCGGTTTACTACCGCGATCAGTTCAGCCAGGCCAAGCGGGCTTTCCCGGATTACTACGATGGCAAATTATTCATCTACGAATGGATGCGCGGCTGGATGATGGCAGTAACGCTGGATGGAGACGGAAACTACGCCTCGATGGAGCGGGTAATGCCCAGCTATAAATTCTCCAACCCAACGGATATGGAATTTGGTTCGGATGGTGATCTGTACATGCTGGAATACGGTAGCGGCTGGTTCACCCAGAACGACGATGCCCGCCTGATCCGAATAGAGTACAATGGGGGGAACCGCAAGCCACAAGTAGAGATGGCTACTTCCAAAAGGGGTGGAGCCGTACCCTTCAAAACGCAACTTTCATCGAACGGTACTAAGGATTTTGATGGGGATTCCCTGACGTACGTATGGACGGTTACTCCTCAGTCGGGAGGTACTGCCCGCACGTTTAAAGAAGCTAACCCAACCGTCACTTTTGACAAGCCTGGTATCTATAAAGCCACGCTGACCGTAACCGATGGAAAAGGGGGAAGCAGCAGCCGTACCCTGGAAATCATGGCGGGTAATGAAGAGCCGGTACTTACCTTTGAAAGCAAAACCAGTAACAAGACCTTCTTCTTCCCCGGTCAGTCATTTGACTATGAAGTGAAGGTAAGTGATAAGGAAGATGGCAGTCTGGCAAATGGGAAAATCAAGCCAGGTGAAGTAGCTGTTACCATTGACTATCTGGCCGAAGGGTACGACTTGGTTACCATCGCGCAGGGACACCGCAGCGCTGACGCTACCGCCCAGGCTGGTAAAGGATTGACTCTCATTGAAGCCAGTGACTGTAAGGCCTGTCATAGTATGGAGAAAAAATCCATTGGTCCCGCTTATATGCAGGTAGCTCAGAAGTACAAGGGAGATGCCACGGCGGCCGAGCGCCTCGCTAAGAAAGTCATTGCGGGTGGTAGTGGGGTATGGGGCGAAGTAGCTATGAGTGCTCATCCCCAACTTTCACAGGCGGATGCCGAAGGTATGGTTAAATACATACTGAATCTGGCTGACCCCAAACAGGCGGCTCCCACACTACCCGTCAAAGGAAGCTATACAATGGACCTACCCCAGGGTGATAAGGGGGAGGGCCGGTACGTGGTACGGGCCGCTTACAAGGATAAAGGTAGCCAGGGAGTTCCTCCTATCACGGCAGAAAAAGTACTGGTACTACGCAGCGCGAAGGTGCCAGCAGGTAAAGCCGATAAGACCGAAAACGTAATGAAGTACGGCACCGTCGTCATTGCGTCGGTCAATAATTCAAGCATTGGATTTAGTGATATTGACCTGACGGGTATTTCACATATCAGGTTCACGGCCACCGCTCCCAAATCGCAGTTGAATACAGCCGGTGGTATCATCGAGGTACGACTTGGTTCTCCTACCGGTAAGCTTATCGGTCAAACCGCTTTCATTGCACCGGCTGATGCAGGACCAACTAATATGCCCCCACCGCTGGTCGCTAAACTGTCGGAGGTGACGGGTCGGCAGGATGTGTACATGGTATTCAAAAACGATAAAGCCGCTACCGGACAGGCGCTGTTCGTAGTTATTGATGTTGAGTTCCAGAACGAGCAATCAGCAAGTGCCAGTCAGAATTCATCCAGTACCAAGGCCGCTTCGGCCTCTGGTCCGTCGGTCCAGCAACTGGAAGCCTACGCAGGCAAGTACAAAATGACGGGGCTGCCTTTTGAGTACATTGAAATCACGCCTAAGGAAGGAAAGCTATTCATGAAGGCGGGTACCAATGAAGGGGAACTCACGCACGAAGGCGAAGCCGACGCTTTCAAGGGAGGAAATGGTGTCGTAATCCGTTTTGGCCGGGGGGCTGACCAACAGGTTACGTCAATGAGCCTGGATGTTCAGGGTATGTCTTTTAAAGGTATTAAGTAAGAAGTTTCACGTTTAATCAATTTATATCATGAAAAAAGTAAGCTTGTTTCTGTTCATTTTTATGCTGGGCGTTTGTGTAAAAGGTTTTTCGCAAACCACTACGACTCCTGACTTTTTTGCTGGCCAGTGGGAAATTACGGTAAAGGATACCCCTAATGGTGATGCCAAATTTGTCACTGACCTGACCCGCAAAGACGGTAAACTGACCGGTGAATTGAAAGACCCGGAGGGTACCAGACCGGCGGTTCCTATCACCCGGGTTGAAGAGCAGGGCAATACCATTACCATTCACTTCGATAATGATCAGGTAGGTGATATTGGTATTGAGCTGGCCAAAGTGGACGATAACAATTTGAAAGGACAACTGATGAGTATGTTTGAGGCCGTCGCCGTGCGGAAAGCCAAGTAGCTGGTTTCTGGGTTTGCTTCCAGTAACATTCTACGGATTCTCTACTAAAACCCGTCGGCCGGACTGTAAAGCCGGCCGACGGGTTTTTTGAACTTTCCCTACTAATGAAAAAAGCGATTAAAATCATACTCTGGAGTCTGCTGGGGCTGGTACTGTTGCTCGTAGCAGCCGGTGGATTAGTCTTCTACAAGATCTCGAATGGCTTCCCGGTGAGCTACGAAACCGGAAAGCCAACGATCAACTTTTCACCGGATCAGCCGGCTATCCTGGTCTTTTCTAAAACGACAGGCTTCCGTCACGGTGAATCCATTGAGGCCTCTAAACCCATCCTTCAGGAGATGGCTC
This sequence comes from Telluribacter sp., assembly GCF_035998675.1. NCBI lineage: Bacteria > Pseudomonadati > Bacteroidota > Cytophagia > Cytophagales > Spirosomataceae > Telluribacter > Telluribacter sp. Next base: position 19,859 of record NZ_DASYHI010000008.1, on the reverse strand, counting down.
GGCGCAACGGCTGGTTTATCTACGAAACCGAGGAAGGAGGCGTATTCAATCCGGAGCAGTTGAGCCGGTTTAAGGCGGTGGTTTTCAATAATTCTACGGGTCGGGTACTTAGTGATGAGCAGCAGGAAGCCCTCAGCCGATACGTGGAAGGCGGTGGTTCTTTGATGGGCATTCACGGAGCGGGAGACAACTCGCACCACTGGCCCTGGTACGAGACCAACCTGCTGGGTACCCAATTTTCGCACCATACACTTGAACCGCATTTGCAAAAAACCGACGTACATATAGAGTCAGATGTTGATTCAACGCTGGCTGGTAGCCTGCCCTCCTCCTGGACCCACGAAGACGAATGGTACGTCTTCTATAACCAGCCCAAGGGGATGAAAATATTGTCTTATATTGACGGCGATAAAATACTACCCAACGGTAATCTGCCCTGGAGTAGCGATAAAAACTTTGGCATGGGTACCTACCATCCGGTGGCCTGGTACCGCACGGTAGGCCAGGGTAAAACCTTCTACACGTCCATGGGCCACTCCAACGATGTTTGGCAGGACGCCAACTTTGCTCGTCTCGTGGAGAATGCCCTCCGGTGGCAGATCAGTTCGGCCGATAGTTCTGTAAGTATGAACTAGTAAGTTGTTAAGTACCAATTTAATAAGAACACATCCTTTAAATGGAAAAGAAGATACCTAATAAAGATAGATTACTATCAGTTAGTCATACCCGACGTAGTATTCCAGGTTAAGGTACTTAAATTCTCCGCTTTCACTCCTTCTGAAAAAAAACGGGAGGGCAGATTATAACAGCTATTTCATGAAAAAGAGATTGTCTCTACTGGCCCTGATGCTTCCGGCCCTGGCCCTGGCCCAGCCTATACCCCTGCAAAAGGGCTTTCAGACTCCTCCCAGCGCAGCCAAGCCCCGGGTTTGGTGGCACTGGATGAACGGCAATATTACCAAAGAGGGTATCCGCAAAGACCTCCTGTGGATGCACCGCTCGGGCATTGGCGGCTTTCAGAATTTTGATGCCGCCTTTATGACACCAAATGTTGTAGAAAAGCGCCTGGCGTACATGACTCCGGAGTGGAAAGAGGCGTTTCAGTATACGACTAAACTGGCCGATTCACTCAAACTTGAGATGGCTATTGCGGGTTCCCCCGGCTGGAGCGAAAGCGGTGGCCCCTGGGTAACCGCCCGGGATGGTATGAAAAAACTGGTGTGGCGTGAGGTACGGGTCAAAGGCAGTATGCCTTTCAGAGGTACTTTACCCAAGCCATTTACCACAACGGGAGCTTTCCAAAACCTGGCTCTCCAGGAAGGGTTGAGCTTATCGGCCAAGACAGCTCCGCCCCCTACCTACTACGAAGATGTGGCCCTGGTGGCATACCGGCTTCCCGCGGCTGACGTGTCTCTGATGGAACTGAATCCTAAAATCACTTCCAGCGGGGGACAATTTACCCTCGCTCTACTCACCAATGGCGACCTTGCCGAAACCAACCTCCTGCCCCGGGATTCGGTAGCGGGACACGCCTGGATACAGTTTGAATTTTCCAGGCCGCAAACCTTTAAGGCCATCAGCCTGGTAGGGGGTAGTATCAGGAGCCCCTTTGGCATTGAAGTACCCACCGAGAACCGTAGTCTGGAAGCCAGCGAAGATGGAGTACATTTTAGTGAAGTGGCGTCTATTCCTGCCGGTGGTGTGGCCCAGCAGACCATTGCTTTTCCTGCCACTACGGCCAGATACTTTCGGGTGAGGTTCCAGAATCCTTCCCCACCTTCGGGCCTGGCCGCGCTGATGGGCGGAGTCCCTAAGGCACCTGCCGGAACAAATATTGCCGAAATAGTACTGCACCCCACCACCCGCATCAACCATGCGGAGGAGAAGGCCGGGTTCGCTGCTACCTATGATATAGAGAAATATCCAACCCCGGCGGCAAACGATGCGGTGGCCGAAGGTGACCTGATTGACCTGACCGGAAAGATGGCAGCCGACGGTAGCCTGAACTGGACACCACCCGCTGGTGAATGGAAGATTGTGCGTTTTGGATACTCGCTGACCGGCAAGCAAAACCATCCCGCTTCGCCGGAAGCTACCGGATTGGAAGTAGACAAAATGGATGCAAGGGCTGTCAGAGATTACTTCACCACCTATCTGAACCAATACAGGGAAGCCACCGGTGGGTTGATGGGCAACCGGGGTCTGCAGTACATGATTACTGACAGCTACGAGTCAGGACAGGAAACCTGGACTCCCCGAATGGCCGAAGAGTTTCAGAAGCGCCGTGGCTACAGCCTGCTGCCCTGGATGCCGGTGCTGACCGGGCAGGTGGTAAAAAGTACCGAAGCCAGCGAGAAGTTTCTGTGGGACTGGCGTAAAACTATCGCTGAACTCATTGCCGAAAACCACTATGACCAGCTGACCGATATCCTGAAAACGTACGGAATGAAGCGCTATACCGAGTCGCACGAGAATGGACGGATATTTGTGGTGGACGGTATGGACGTCAAAAGAGGAGCGGCCGTACCCATGTCAGCTATGTGGGTACCCACCACCATTCCTGCCGGTTCCACCCTGACCATGGCAGAAGCCGACATCCGCGAATCTGCCTCGGTAGCCCACATCTACGGACAAAATCTGGTCGCCGCCGAATCGTTCACGGCGCTGGGTATGGGGGGCGCTGCCTGGTCTTTTCATCCCGGCAACCTCAAACCTACCGCCGACTGGGAGCTGGCCAGTGGCGTCAACCGCTTTGTAATCCATACGTCAGTACACCAGCCGGTGGATGATAAACTCCCGGGTCTCACGTTAGGGCCCGTTGGGCAGTGGTTCAACCGGCACGATACCTGGGCCAACCAGGCCAAGGCCTGGACCAACTACCTGGCCCGTAGCTCCTATATGCTGCAGCAGGGCCGGTTTGTCGCCGATATTGTGTACTACTACGGCGAGGACAACAATATTACGGGCTTATTTGGAAATAAGCTTCCTGAAATACCCAACGGCTACAGCTATGACTTTATTAACCCCCATGCGCTGCTCAAACTGCTATCGGTGAAAGAGGGGAGGCTGGTCACACCTTCCGGTATGAGCTACCGGGTGCTGCATCTGGACCCTAATGCCAGTAGGATGTCTTTACCCGTACTGCGCAAGATAGCCCAGCTGGTAAAAGCCGGCGCTGTTATTAGTGGTGCAAAGCCGGAAATGGCAGCCAGCCAGAACGATAGCCAGCAGGAGTTTGACCGTCTGGTGGGCGAGGTGTGGGGAAGCAGCCGGGCCAATGTACACACGGGTAAAACAGTACCGCAGGTACTTACAGCTCTGAACATCCAGCCCGATTTTACATACCAGTCGCAGGAGGACGCTAATCTCCTATATGTGCACCGCAAAACCATCGAGTCGGACATTTACTGGGTCAGCACTCGCAGCAATCAGGCAGAAACCGTAGAAGCCTCCTTCCGCATTAGCGGGAAACAGCCACAAATCTGGCACCCGGAAACGGGCAAAACCGAACCTGCCTCTTACCGTATACGGGATGGCCGTACCACCGTAACGCTGAATTTGACGTCCAATGACGCCGTGTTTGTGGTATTCGGAGCCCCTGCTACGAAGACTATGGTTACCCTTCCGGCAAAGACCGAAAAAGAAGTACTAGCTCTTGAAGGAGCCTGGAACGTTACTTTCCAGCCAGACCGGGGTGCCCCGACCAGTGCCACCTTTGATAAGCTGATGTCCTTTACAGAAAGTCCTGACGCAGGTATCAAGTACTTCTCTGGTACAGCTACCTACACCAGTACCATTGATCTTCCGGCAGATGCCATCCGCAAAGGCGAACAGCTTTGGCTTGATTTGGGTGAGGTAGGTAACCTGGCCGAGGTGGTGGTAAACGGCAAGTCCCTGGGTGTGGTCTGGAAGAAACCCTTCCGGGTGAATGCGACCACGGCCTTGAAACCCGGCGCCAACAAGATAGAGATCAAAGTTACAAACCTGTGGGTGAACCGACTGATTGGCGACCAGCAGCCTCGTATTACCACCCGGTTCACGCAGACCTCCTTCCCCTACTTTACCGCTAAGTCTCTTTTGCAGCCTTCGGGGCTACTAGGACCGGTCAGGCTAGTGTCTGTGATCCAGCGGTAGTACACGTTGGTGTTGAGTCCTTCGTGGCGACAGATTTCAGCCACAGATTGTTCGCCTTGCAACCCTTCCAGTACGATCCGCGGGGCGGCCCCTTAGATTAGTGAGATAATCGTTAACTTTAATAAGTACAATACCAGAAGATCCGAAGGAGTGAGCGGTGAACTACGGGGCGGCCTATCATACAGAACTAAGCTCGGAATTAGTCCCTCACGCCTTTTCACCGATCGGTTGCCATTTAGAATGCTAAGCATTAGGCTTACTGAGGCGGCCGCCGCGCGGGGATTAGTATTTCGGTGTATTCGGCTCTGGATTTCTCACCTAAACCACCAAAACTATGGAAAATCAATTTTTCATCGGCATCGACATTTCCAAGGCCACGTTGGATGCAGCCCTGTGCCAGGCCGAGCGCCCGGACCACTACACCCATCGCAACGGCGACCCGGCAGCAGTTCGACAACACTGTTGCGGGCTTTGGGAAGCTGCTTTCGTGGCTGGGCAAGCAGGGTGCCGAAGCCTGTCGCCGGTGCGCTGAGGAATGCCGCACCATGGCTTCTATGGCTGCATAAAGTAATATACTCATAAACTACATACAGAAGCCGCATGTCAAACGTGCGGCTTCTGTATGTAATAAGAAACAAAAGGTATGTAAGCCTACGGAAAAACTATGTAAGTAATTAATAGTTAAATATGCATAAGTTTGTATCGTTCAAATTTAGCTCTGATGCGTCAAGCACTTCACTTGCGGTTTATGTGCCTGTTCATGGCCATCCTTATGCTCCTCAGCAGCACGGGATTTGTTATGGTGGAGCATATTTGCCAGATGAGAGGTAAGACGCAGTCTATGTGGAATGGAAAGGACAAGTGCAAAATGCATTGTCCAGCTCCTAAGAAAGTAGCATCAACACAGAAGGAAGCGGCCACGGCTCAAATTAAAAAACAGTCCTGCTGTAAGGAAACCTCCTACTTTTCCCGTTTGGCAATATTGTCTCAAAACGGAAATTCTTTACTGGTGGAAACTCCTTCCTTCCCAGTGGTTGTGTTAGATGAAGCCATCAATTTTATCTTTCAAGCCTTACTGCCTGAGTTGGGCGTTTCATTTGGGACCCATCCCAATCCGCCTCCCTATTTACACTCTACAGGGGAGTACCTGGCCATGATTTGCTGCTGGCTGATCTGATTTTCTCCTTGTCTTTATTCTCCAGGTCTTTCGGACCGTATTAAACTCCTTATGCACAATACCTGGGAATAGGGTTTTCTCTTCTTTCTCACAATCTCTATAACTTATTTACGATGAAACGTCGGCATTTTATTTATCGTCTGGGCGTAGGCTCGGTTACTTCAGTAGCCGGAGTCAATCTCCTGCAAAGCTGTATGAAGCACGATATGTTACCCGGAAAAGAAGCCTATGTGTCGGTAGTAGAGCCAGAGTTCAACCAGCTGCTTCCTATTCCGAATACTGTTGTTAACCCTGTTAATTTTCCCTTAACAGCGCTTCAAACGTCGGCATCTGTCCGAAAAGGCAAGAATACGGCTGTTCTGGGCTTTACCCCAAACGCCACATCAAATCCTATTTTCAGGGTGGATAATGGCAAAAGATTTAGCGCCCATTATACCAATCAGACCGGTGAGAAAAGCAATATACACTGGCATGGGCTGGTTATTCCTCCCGCAATGGACGGTCATCCGGAGGCAACCATTCCCGATAAAGGTACCTTCAACTTCAATTTCCTGGTTAATCAGCGGGCTGGTACTTACTGGTATCATCCCCACCCGCACGGGAATACGGCCCGGCAGGTATATATGGGAATGGCTGGAATGTTTATTGTTCAGGATGAAGAGGAACTACAGCTGGGGCTACCAGCAGGCGAATACGAACTACCCCTTTTGCTGTCAGATAAACGTATCGCCACCGACGGATCGCTGTTGTATAAGCCTTCGATGGAGGAGGTAATGACGGGCTTTATGGGAGAAACGGTAGTTGTCAATGGTGCGGCTGGCCCTTTCCATGAAATAGCACCCGCAACGTACCGGCTGCGGATACTCAATGCTTCCAATGCCCGAATCTATAACCTGGGATTTGGCACAGGGAATAACTTTCTTTTGATCGGAGGAGACGGAGGATTGCTGGAGCGTCCACAGCAGGTAACCAGGGTTCTGTTATCGCCGGGTGAACGGGTGGACCTTCTGGTAGATTTCAGCACTTTTAATACAAACCAGGTATATCTTCGGTCAGAAACTTTTAGTGAGGGGGGGGCAGCTCAGGGCCAACAGGGGTTTAACCTTTTACTATTCAAGGTAACTAAGCCAGGGGCGAAAATGTATACTATTCCACCCACTCTTTCGGCTGTTACACCGCTGCCGCCTCCTGCCAAAACCCGCACCTTTACCCTGGATATGATGGATAGTAGCGCAGGACACGGCAGCCATGGCAATAAGGGTGGCATGGGTATGCACCGCATTAACCAGAAGCTGTATGATCCGGCCCGGGTAGATGAAACGGTACTGTCCGGTGATACGGAAGTATGGGTATTTGATAATACAAAAGGGGATGAACCCCATCCCATGCACCTTCACGGGCTGTTGTTTCGGGTTATTGAACGGAAGGGCCAGCGTGGAATACAACCCCATGAGCGGGGGTGGAAAGATACCGTTCTGGTAGCGCCCGGAGAATTAGTAAAAGTACAGATAACGTTTCCTGCCCACCCGGGCCGTTTTGTCGTGCATTGTCATAACCTCGAACATGAAGACGACGGCATGATGCTCCAGTTTGAAATAAAATAATTCTAATTGGAGAGCTACCACGCCCTTTCCCTTAAAGAGCTAAATCATGGTTCATAAGCTTATAGAATGGTCTTTACGCAACAGGTTCCTAGTGCTGGCACTTTCCATCGGACTGTTTATCTGGGGTGCCATTTCCGTGCGGGATAATCCGATTGATGCCATTCCTGACCTTTCCGAAAATCAGGTCATCGTGTTTACAGAATGGATGGGCCGTGGCCCGCAGCTCGTCGAGGACCAAATCACCTACCCGTTGGTCACCAACCTGCAGGGAATCCCCCGCGTCAAGTACGTACGGGCCAACTCCATGTTCGGCATGAGCTTTATCTACGTTATCTTTGAGGAGGAGGTGGATCTGTATTGGGCCCGGGAAAGGGTTCTCGAACGGATAAGCACCAGTGCACAGGGGCTTCCCCAGGGGGTAAGTCCGCAGCTGGGTCCCGAAGGAACGGGGGTTGGTCATGTATTGTGGTATACCTTGGAGGCTCCTACTCTTGATCTGGGAGAGCTACGGGCCATCCAGGACTGGTACATCAAGTTTGGTTTGCAAAATGTGCCGGGTGTAAGCGAAATTGCCTCATTTGGCGGGTTTCAGAAGCAGTATCAGATAACGGTTAACCCCCAGAAGCTCCTGTACTATGATCTGTCTGTGAACAATATTATAGCTGCTGTACGGGCAAATAACAATGAGAGTGGTGGCAGGAAGTTTGAGCTGAGCGACATTGGCTATGTGATCAACACTTCTGGCTACCTGCAGTCTACCGAAGAGATTGAAAACATTCCGGTTAAAACCCAGAAGGGTATTGCTGTGCGGGTTGCCGATGTGGCCACGGTTCAGATGGCCGGTGAAACCCGCTTAGGTATATTCGATCTGAACGGCGAAGGGGAGCAGGTAGGAGGTATCGTCGTCATGCGCTACGGTGAAAATGCAGCCGAGGTGATTGAGCGGGTAAAGATTAAAATGGAAGAGGTAGCCAGAGGCTTGCCGCCGGGAGTAAAATTCAATATCATCTACAATCGGGGTGAATTAATTCAGGAAAGTATTGACAGTATCAGGAACACGCTGATCGAAGAGATGATCGTAGTGTCTATCATTGTGATCATCTTTCTGTTTCACTGGCGGAGTGCACTTAGCATTATCATTCAGATTCCCATCACCATTGCGGCCAGTTTCATCCTGCTGAATGCCTTTGGCATATCCTCTAATATTATGTCCCTTACCGGAATAGCCCTGGCTATTGGAGTGATCGTGGATAACGGAATTATCATGAGTGAAAACGCCTATAAGCACCTGGCCGAGCAGTATGCCGTCTGGCAACAGCAACATAAAAACAACGACCTATGAAATGGCGTAGAAAAAATAAAAAGGCAAAGGAAAGCTGGATCTCGGAAGAAGAGCGCCTGGCTATCATAGAAAAATCAAGTAAGCAGGTATCAAGGGGAGTCTTTTTTGCGACCATTATTATTATAACCTCCTTTCTGCCGGTTTTCATGCTTACGGGTCAGGAAGGCAAACTGTTTCACCCGCTGGCCTACACCAAGACCTTTATTATGCTGGTGGATGCCCTGCTGGTACTCACCCTGGCTCCGGTTCTGATCTCCTTTTTTATGAAAGGCAAGTTCAAACCTGATACTGCTAATCCGGTAAACAGGGTTCTGGAAAGGGTTTATGAACCCGCCATACGTACCGTTCTCAGGTGGAGAAAGACTACCTTGGCTATTAACATTATAGCCCTGCTGATTACCGTTCCGCTGCTGCAAAGTCTGGGTAGTGAGTTTATGCCTCCACTGGACGAACAGAGTATTCTGTTTATGCCCGTTACGCTTCCTGATATTTCCAATGCCGAAGCCAAGCGAATCCTACAGGTGCAGGACAAGATCATCATGTCGGTACCCGAAGTAGATAAAGTACTGGGGAAAGCCGGCCGGGCCAGCACGGCGACGGACAACTCTCCCATCAGCATGATCGAAACCATCATCATTTTAAAGCCGAAGGATCAGTGGCGCGAGGGGTTGACCAAGACTGGTCTGGTCAGCGAGCTGGATAAAAAGCTGCAAATTCCAGGGGTGGTCAATGGATGGACCCAACCGATCATCAACCGCATCAATATGCTGGCTACGGGTATCCGGACCGACGTGGGTATTAAGGTATACGGCCAGGATCTGCATCAGATAGCGGCGGTTTCAGAACGCGTAAAGGCGGCCCTGGAAGGAACTCCGGGCATTAGTGATCTGTACGTAGAACCCATCACCGGGGGCAAGTACCTTTCTATAAACGTCAGGCGTGATGATCTGGGTCGCTATGGATTAAGTGTTGACGATGTAAATAGTACCGTAGAAACTGCCCTGGGAGGAGCTCCGGTAGGACAGACCATCGAGGGGCGTCAACGCTTTTCCATCAGTGTGCGACTGGCGCAGGATTATCGCAATAGCGTAGAAGAAATCAAACGAATTCCCCTGAGGTCGCCGGGCTTTGGGGAGGTACCTTTAAGTGCAGTAGCCGATGTGGTGTTTGAGAATGGCCCCCCCATGATCACGTCTGAAAATGCCATTCTCAGGGGGGCAGTCATGTTCAACGTCCGCGACCGGGATCTGGGCGGTACCGTTCAGGAGGCGATGGAGCGGATTAACCAGCAGCAGGGAATTCTGCCCGAGGGGTACTTTCTGGAATGGAGTGGCCAGTATGAGAACCTGATCCGGGGACAGCAAACGCTGTTGATTATTGCTCCCATCGTACTGGCTATTATTTTCTTCTCCCTGTACTTTGCCTTTCGGTCCATCCGCGAGGCCTTCCTTAGCCTGATTACCATTCCTTTTGCCCTGATTGGGGGTGCTTATATCATCTACTTCTGGGGCGTAAATCTTTCTATTGCGGTGGCCGTGGGCTTCATTGCCTTATTCGGTATCGCGGTGGAAACCGGAATTGTGATGGTGATCTACCTGAACGATGCCATGCAGCAACTCATCAAAGAAAAGGGGAACTCAAGCGAAACCATTACCAAAGAGGACCTGCGGGAATATGTAGTAAGAGGCGCGGCCAAACGTCTGCGCCCGAAGCTAATGACCGTGTGTGTTTCCCTGTTCGGATTAATTCCGGTATTGTGGGCTACGGGGGTAGGCACCGATGTGATGCAACCCATTGTACTGCCCATGATTGGAGGGGTACTCACCTCTTCTACCCACATACTGCTGGTAACCCCACTTATTTTTTTAATGAATAAGGAATATGAATTACGTAAATATGGAAAGCTGGAAGTGTATGATACACAGCACTAAAAGGCTGCTATGGTTGCTCCTGCTTATTCCCGGGCTATCTTATGCACAGCCGAGTGAGATATTGTCTTTGCCCGAAATCATACAACGTATTGAAGATAACAATCTGCTGCTGCAGAGCTACGGGCTCAGGGCCGATAACTACCGCTACCGGGCTGAGGCTGCTACGGCCTGGATGGCCCCTATGGTAGGGGTAGGAACCTTTATGACTCCTTATCCTGGGCAAATGATGATGGAGGCGCGTGATCGCGGCATGCTCATGTTCCGAGTAGAGCAGCAGTTCCCCAACCCGTCCAGGCAGCGGGCCGAGCGAAGGTATATCGAATCACAGGGAGACGCTGAACGTACCGCTCGGGCTGTTGCACTCAACAACCTTAAGGCGCAGGCCCGGAGTAGCTATTACGCCTGGCTGGTTTCGGCGCAGAAAATCCGGGTACTGGAAAAGAATGAAGAAGTCCTGCAGATGATGAAAAAGATTGAAGAGGTCAGGTATCCCTATAATCAGTCGCCGCTCAGTGGTATCTACCGCGCCGAAGCAGAGATTGAAAGGAACCATAATATGATCACTATGCAGGTGGGGGATATACAGCGCGCCGAAGCAAGCCTCAATGCGTTGATGAACCGCTCCGGGAGTATAGAATTCCAGATCGATACCGCTTATCAGCCTCGCTTTGTACCAGTGGCTAGCATAGATACTAGTCTGCTGGCTACCCAGCGGAGTGACATCATCCGGATGAACCAGCAGATCCGCTCTATGCAGCTGAACATTGAAGCCATGCAGCTGCAGCGCAAGCCGGATTTCAGAATCCAGTTTGACCACATGGCTCCCCTTTCCCGGATGCCTCAGATGTTCAGCCTGATGGGTATGATGACCATACCCTTTGCTTCCTGGTCTTCCAGAATGTATAAATCAGATACAAAAGCCATGGAACTCAGCATCCGGGCCATGGAAAAGGAAAGGGCGGCGATGCTGCAGGAAACCCAGGGCATGCTTTACGCTATGCAGGCCGAGATCAGAGCTATGCAGGCCCGGCTAACATCTATGGAAACAAAAGTAATACCCGCCCTGCAAAGAGCCTTTGACGCTAATTTTCTGGTCTACCAGGAGAACAAGCTATCTCTGACGGTGCTGCTGGAAACCTGGGAGGCGCTGAACATGATGCGGATGGACCTGCTGGATGAGCGGGGCAAGCTTTATCAAATGATAGTAGATTATGAAAAGGAACTATATAGGTAGTGTGCTAATAGGGGTGTTGCTTTTACTCGCTATTTCTTCCTGTAAGCAGGAGCATGATTCTGCTCATGAGCACGGGCAAAAATATACCTGCCCTATGCACCCACAGATCATAAAGGAGGAGCCCGGAGCTTGTCCGATCTGTGGTATGGATCTGGTGCCCATGGCTGCCAACAGTGAGGCCATGAGCGGTGAGGTGGCCTTGGATACAAGTTTGCTGCCCCTGCTTAAGCCAACTAATGAACGCGTCGTAGCTAACGTCCCGACCATTCGTCCCCAACGAGGTACAAAGATTATTTCCTTGTCTGCCCAGGGAGTGGTATCCTATGACCTGCGAAAGCAGGTAAGCGTAGCCAGTAGGGTGGCGGGTAGGATTGAAAATATGTACATCAAGTACAATTTTCAACCGGTCCAAAAAGGGCAGCTACTAATGGAGATCTACTCGCCGGAACTGGCAGCTGCTCAAAAGGAAGTCATCTACATCAGCCGGGTAGATAAGAATCCGGGCCTATTGGAAAAAGCCCGGCAGAAGCTGCTATTGCTGGGTATGCAGCCGGCCCTGATCGATAAAGTGATCCGAACGGGCGAGCCTCTGTACCGGGTGCCGGTGTATAGCCCTATCAGTGGGTACATAGTTGATAAGACTACACTGGCTACATCCGCTCCCGAACAACCGATGCCCGCTGCGGCCTCCTCTTCGTCCTCCGGTTCAGGTATGGTTGGAATGGGGAGTTCACAGGCATCTGTGCCAGCTCTACCACAGACTGACATGAATAACGCACCTCTAATAGTCCGGGAAGGGCAGTATGTCAGTACCGGCGAAACGGTTTTTAGCATCTACCAGGCTAACAGTATGGTCGCTGACTTTTACCTGATCCCTGCGCTGGGCACACAGGTAAAACGTGGGCAGAAACTAGTTTTCCGCCTGGTCTCTAATTCCGATCAGGCTTTTACAGGTACCATTGGACTTATTGAGCCTACCCACCGAGCGGGTGAAAACTTTGTTACCGCCCGTGTGTACCTGAAAGGCTCTGACCTGCAAGCTGGCCAACTACTCATAGCCGATGTGCCGGTTGTTGAAAATCAGGGATGGTGGCTGCCGCAGTCGGCGGTGGTTGGTCTGGGGAATCAGTCCGTTGTCTTCAGGAAAGAAGAGGGAGTGTTTGTCCCTAGACAGGTAAGAACGGGTATCAGTGCGAAGGGTGAGGTCCAGATTCTGGATGATATATCGCAGTGGCAGATCGCCCGGAATGCTAGCTACCTGGTAGATAATGAAAGTTTTATACGAGCACCAGCTGACTTTTAACCAATGATGAAGGCTATTAATATCCCATTTCTTTTCGTCAGTATAGTGCTGGCCTCCTCCTGTAATAACGAGGAGGCGGATAAGGGGGAAGCTGCGGGTGGACAAAGCTATACCTGCCCTATGCACCCGCAGATCGTCCAGAACGAGCCGGGAACCTGCCCTATATGTGGTATGGACTTGGTACCCACTGAGAAAAACAATGAAGAGGCCAGCCTTAGGCTGAGCGAGCGCCAGCGCCTGTTGGCCAATGTGACTACGGATACCGTTCGGACCGGTGCGTTCTCATCCATCAGGCAGCTCAATGGCCGACTCGCCATTAATCCCGAGCAGATTGAGTATGTATCCAGCCGGGTTCCCGGCCGGATCGAAGACTTGTATGTTCGTGAGGCAGGAGTACCCGTTCGTAAGGGACAGGTACTATACAGGATCTATTCCGAACAGCTGGCGGCCCTGCAGCAGGAGTACTTAGTGGCCACAGCGCAGGCCGAGCAGTTTCCTAACGACAGCCGGTTTCAGCAGATAGCCGAAGCGGCCAAACAGCGTTTGATGCTGTATGATCAAAAAGAAACCCAGCTCCTAGAACTGCGGAACAGCAGAAAGACCAGCCCTTATGTTAACTATGCTTCACCCGTGAGCGGAGTGGTTGCAGAGTTGTTTGTGACTCAGGGGCAGTATGTGTCCGAAGGAGGCTCCATTATGCGTATTGAGGGCTATCAAAGTGTTTGGGTAGAAGTGGATGTGTACCCTACCGAAGCCGGGCTGATCAAAAAGGGACAAGTGGTCCAGGTGACCGTTGCAGGTTATGAAAACGAACAGCAAAAGATGCGAATTGACTTCCTGGCTCCGGCCTTGCAGCCTGGTAGCCAGCTGTTGACCATCCGCGGAAAGATTCAGAATCCAAACAATCGTTACCGGCCCGGCATGCAGGTCTTTGTGGAGGTACCCGTTTCCACTACCAGTGAGGCTTTAACCCTTCCGGTTGATGCTGTAATCCGCGATGGTGAGGGTACCCACGTGTGGCTGGAAACCAAGCCTAACATCTTCGAAGCACGGACGGTAAAAACCGGAACTGAAAATTTCAGCCGGGTTGAAATCACCGAAGGGTTACAGGCAGGTGACGTAGCGGTCATTACCGGTGCCTACCTTTTGTACAGTGAGTTCGTCTTAAAGAAAGGAAAAACACCGGCCGGTGAGCACAATCATTAATTTATGGTCATCGGGCGTGTACCTTGAAGAATAGTATTTTATCAGGTAACTAATAGTCTAATAACCAACAATCTAAATTCAAAACTATGAAACATGTAATCAGATTAGTAGCACCCTTAGCTCTGGCTTTACTGCTGACCGCCTGCGGCGCAAACAACCAGGAAGCTGAAAATAAGGAGCAGGATCATGCGGCCATGGATCACAGTCAGCCCCAGGCGAGTGCTACCGGTGGCTCAGTGGTTATCGAAAATGACCAGTTGAATGCCGTGTATCAGCATTATGTACACCTGACTACGGCTCTGACCAACAGCGATGTAGCCGAGGCTAAATCAGCGGCCAATGCCATCGAGGCTGGTGCAAAAGACTTGCCAGGGGGCAATGCTATAGCCTCCTCTGCGGCTAAAATAACCTTTGCTTCGAGTATAGAAGGACAACGAGAGGCCTATGTACAACTTAGTAGCGAGATGGTAGAGCAGGTTAAGCAAGCCGGAGTAGAAAACGGAGAAGTATTCGTACAGTTCTGCCCAATGGCCAACAACGATAAAGGGGCCACCTGGCTTAGCTCTACCAAAGAGATTCGCAACCCGTACATGGGGGAGAAGATGTTAAAATGCGGCGAAACCAGAGAAACCATCCAGTAGAAGAGGCTGGAAAATGTATCCGCTTTTGGAAACTTTCCCAGCTTGCTGCCAAAGTGCTACTGGTTCAAAGTGTCAGATGCTTTCAGGTGAATGTAATAACTGCGTCACTGGACCATAAAAATCATTGATTGAGTTATGCTAAAGGATCTTAATTTGAACCTGGTATTAGTACCATTCGCAGTGCTTATTCTGGTCGTTCTGTTGTACTTGTACCTATATAATAAAGCAGGTGAAAAATCGGTATTTAAGCAGTTGACCCTCCGCGTAGTTGGGCTTGCTTTTTTGCTGAATCTTATCTGGGAGCTGGCACAAGGACCCTTGTATGAAGGCTACGTCTATGATTTTCAACACATTGCCTTTTGTGCCTTAGCCTCAGTGGCTGATGCTATTATGGTCGTCTTGCTGTACTTTAGTTTTGCCTTGGTCTTAAAAGATTCTCTCTGGATTAAGAAACTAAGCTTTTTGCAAACTTTCCTGCTTTTGGTAGTAGGTGGAGCAGGAGCAATACTGGCTGAAATCAGGCACACCGCTGCCGGAAACTGGGCCTATGCAGAAACAATGCCCTTAGTTCCTTTAGTGAATGTAGGCCTTTCACCTGTACTCCAATTCACCCTTTTACCCGTTGTGATTTATGTAGTAAGCTTTCGTTAAATAAGGCATGACGCAGTCAAGCCTTATTTAACAGCTTGGTTCAAAACGGTCAAAAAAGCCGAATGGGAAAGCGTGAAGGATATGCGGCTAGACTTCCCCAACGCAGAAATGGTCGTAGATGGGAAGGCTGTTTTTAATATCAAGGCTAATGATTACAGGCTGGTAGCTTTGGTTGGATTCAGAACAAAAAGGGTATATGTACTATGGCTTGGCACGCATGCCGAGTACAATAAAATCAAAATAAAAGACCTTTAAAGGAGTAGTATTACCCCAACTATCGACCATGGACATAAAATTAATTCATACTGATACTGATTACCAGACCGCCCTGCAAAGAATACGGGCACTTTGGGAAGCGGAACCCAGCACTCCGGAGGCGGACGAAGCGGAAATATTGGATCTTCTCGTAAACAAGTTTGAGGAGGAGAATTATCCTATTGAAGAGCCGGACCCTATTGAATATATCAAGATTCGCATGGAAGAGTTGGGATTGAAGCAGGAGGACATGGTGCCTTACATGGGCAACAAGGGCAATGTCTCTAAGGTACTCAATCGCCAACGCTCTCTTTCTCTGGTGATGATCCGAAACTTGCACCGGGGTTTACGCTTTCCGTTGGAGGTGCTTATTGCAGAGCCTAATCGGAACATGCTTTAAAATATCGAAATGGGTGCCAATGGGAGATTACAAAAGGGAAGAAAAACAGCTAAAAATGGCCTTTATTTAACCTATATGAATTTATAAAACTGTTTATATTCTATAATTTACCTGATTCCAACTAAAATAGATAGGAGCTATTTATCGGAAGTAGGGCCAACAAGAGGTAATAAGAGCCAGATAATTAAAAAGCATAGTAAGACAACGTGAATTCGACATTAGGGTAATATTCTAAAGTCCTGAACCAAGGATGGCTTTTGCTCTAAGTAGCAGTACGACGCGCCCACCGATGCCAGAATATGTGTGATAGCGTTAAGCGGGGATTTAGGTCGGGTGTGCTCAATGTCAAATACCGTCATCAGAATATCGTTGACCGATTCAATGAGCCCCCTTTTCCTAAGCATGAATGCGTCCAACATACCGAGCAATAGCCTTTTCATGTTCTTTCGGGACTTAGTTCGTAAATGGAGACCTTGTTCATAAAACTGGCCAAAAAGTGAGGAAATATACCCCTTGTCACCACAGCAGGTACCTTTATGATTATCAAGCAGGTGCCGGAGAACTTTGGGATTGTTATCGGCTCTTGAAGCTGAGGTCAGCAGAAAATTTACAACTTCGCCCAAATGATAGATTACCAGATGAAGTTTCAACCCGTAAAACCACCCGGTGGAGGACTTGCCCCGGCTGGCTATTCCCTCGAACACTTTGTGCTGGCCGATCCTGCGGTTGTCGCAGACAGCTTTTTGGAATCAACGTAGTACTTGCCAGTGCGGGCACCCTGACTGGCCTTGTACTGTACAAAGAGCCACATCAACGGCCAATGCTCTCCGATCAGTTCCACGAAGCGGGTATAGGAGACCAGTTTTGGAAAATAATCCCCAAGCCAGGTTGGACCAGTCGCTTGTAGTAATATCGCCGGGCGACCCCGTCAAAGTTCTTCATGCCGCTCAGGGGGTAAAAAAGTACAATTGTCAACACTTCGCTGCTGGACAGGTTTGGCTTAGGGCCGGACCTGGACTGATGGCTGGCAGCCAAAAAGTGGCTCTAGACATATTGGTCGTGCAACTGGCAGAAACCATCTGTTTTACATCGGATCGCCGAAGCGAAAGATTTCCACTATTTTTGTCAAGTCGATGGCATACATTGGCAAGGCTGATTAAGGGGTTTGTATGTTTCGTCGCTTCAAAATTCGCCTTTTTTAGCCTTTTTTATACACAAATCGTTGATCATCAATTTTCTATTATCGAACTCACGTTAAGTACTTAAAAGATTAAAGTTTCCAGCGCGCGTTATCTTAATTAAACAATAAGAATGTTTAGAAGTATCAGTCTGTTCGTTTTTGTTGCAATACTCTCTTGTAGTTGTTAAAAAAAGGCCGCTTCCAATGAGCAGTCCTCTGGAACTCCCCCCTCTACCAATAATGCCAGATTATCTGCCACCAAGGGTGATATTACGGGGATGGTATATATACTCGGAGGTACTTTCCTGATGTGACTGATTCGGCCGGTCCCAAAAAGGAACCGGTACCCGGACAGGAGGCTCCCAACCCTAGACTGGACGACTCGGAGCTCTTTGTTCAGAAAGCCTTCGCCGACGAAGCCCGCGAAGACCTGGGTGATGACCTGACGGACAAGCCGGGCAAAAATCGGCGGCCCGTGGGGCGGGTGAGTGAGTAGGGATTGGGTAAAGCGACTTAGGCTAAAGCGAAAGCAGCAAAGACACTATTTGAAGCGGGGATAAGACGGCGAAAAAAAATGGCAGGCTGTAAGGTATTACGCACCCTACAGTATATCAATATCTGGGGTTCCAGACTGGTAATGCTATTAACTGAGGAGCAAAGTTGTTTGTACTCTCCAAATGATAGTTCAGGAAGTTACAGCCAAGCTGTGACAGTTTGTGTAACTCTTTAAATATACTTCAGTTGCCTTTCTTTTCTACAGTGTCATGCATAATTCAACTTCTAACATTCTGTATTTCAACAACTAAAAAAGAATTTCCAAGGAGATATATTGGTAGAATTTCAATACTTCCTGCTTTTTCAATGGTACTTAACATAGCTCAAAAAATGCTTTTCTTTATAGTGAGCCTTATCGTGGCGCTCTCATCCCTTGGTTTCCTGCGGGAAAAAGCTCCCGAAAAACCCAATGTCATATTGATAATGGCCGATGACATGGGCTATGAATGCTTAGGTACTTACGGAAGCACCACTTACCGTACCCCTGTGCTGGACTCGCTGGCTTCCAACGGCATCCGGTTCGACCGTTGCATTTCCCAACCCTTATGCAGCCCCTCACGGCTCAAGCTGATGACGGGGAAATACAACTACCGAAATTATGAGTATTTCGGCTACCTGAACCCCAATCAATATACGATTGGCAATTTAATGCATGATGCGGGCTACAAAACGTGCATTGCCGGAAAATGGCAGTTGAATGGCTTGTCAAACAAGGATAGCATATCCACCTGGAATGACCCAAAAATTCCAAACCGCTTCGGTTTTGAAGAATACTGTCTCTGGCAACTGACCAAAGGCGGGGCAGAAGGCGAGCGGTATTCGGCCCCACTGTTCGAAAAGAACGGCGAACTGATTCAGGGCTCAAAGGACCAGTACGGCCCGGACATCTTTTCTGATTTTGTCATCGACTTCATCGAAAGAAAAAAGGATCAAAGGTTCTTCATTTACTATCCCATGGTACTGGTGCACTACCCATTCGTTCCTACTCCCGACAGTCCGGATTGGAAGAATAAGGAAGGCCGGTACAAAAAGGATACAGCCTATTTCAAGGATATGGTTGCCTATACGGATAAAATAGTAGGCAAAATAACGGACAAACTGCACGAACTCAACCTTGATAAAAACACCCTGATTATTTTTACAGGCGACAATGGCACCCACTCCTCCATACGCACCCCCACCATCGAAAGAACGATTCAGGGGGGGAAGGGGAATACGACCGACGCCGGAACGCACGTGCCGCTGATCGCATATTGGCCTGATCAAATCAGACACGGCCGATCGTTTGAGGGCTTGATCGAGTTCAGTGATTTCTTCCCGACCCTGGCGGATATCGCCGGCCAAACGGTCCAATCCGATGGCCGGAGTTTCTATCCGCTCCTGGCAAATCAAAGATACGAACCTAGGGCCACTGCTTTTGTTCATTATGATCCGCGCTGGAGTGCGAATGTGAATCGGTACCGGAATCGGTTTGTAAGGAACTTGGAATACAAATTGTACCAGGACGGAAAATTTTATTCCCTTAAGAATGATATCCTGGAAGAGAACCCTCTGAAAACGGATAAATTATCACCAAAAGCGCGGAAGGCCCATCGGGACCTGCAAAAAGAATTGGCCCTACATCCCAAGTGGCAATAACAGAAAACAGGTATTTTGTTGCATTTATGTGAAATAAAAGTAGATATACCCTTTCGGGCGCCCCCAGCTGACCCCGGGAATGAGTTGCCGACAGCCCTACCTGCGTTCGCGCCCATATTAGGTTTTTTTTATCTGACCAAAGAATAGCGCTAAGGGATTTCAATCATCCTAACGCTTTAAATTACCAATCGGCTTGATAGTAACCCCGGCGAAACGGAGAATATTGTAAAATGTCCTGCGGCTCCCATTCTGGAAGGAATTCATGATCTCGGTTGTAGACTGATGACCTAGTTCATACACCTCCCTAACCTCCGGAGCTATCTTCTGATAGGGCTCACTAAATTCCTTTGGCCGGCCACCATTACGTCCCCTGGCTTTGGCAGCTGCTAAACCAGCTGCGTTATGCTCCCAGATGAAGTTGCGCAGGAGCGCCGACGGTCAGCCGAACATATCTTTGTTGTGCTTGATAAGTAGTGGGTCATATTTAGTCATACATTTATTTGATTGAGAACAGGATGGAAAACACCTGGTTTCCATAATTTTCAAGAATATGGTTTACTCTCGAATGCAGCGCCGCTTTACTTTCAAAATCCTGAGGGCGCAGCCAC
>NZ_DASYHI010000017.1:0-22812 GCF_035998675.1 Telluribacter sp. | reverse complement strand
CACCAGGTGATGAAACTGTGTCATGCGGTATTAATCCGGGTTTCCCCGGGCTATCCCCCAGTGAAAGGTAGGTTGCATACGCGTTACGCACCCGTACGACGGTGACTGTTGCCAGCCCCCTCGCCTTGCATGTATTAAGCCTGCCGCTAGCGTTCATCCTGAGCCAGGATCAAACTCTCCATTGTAAATAATATAACAACCATTGCAAACTGATAAATCAGCTCCGCAACAGTCAACTTGTTTGTACTGTCTACGAGTGTTTCTTTACACTCTGGTTTACCTCATCATTTCAAGGAACAAAAATCCAAATCGCTCCTCTTTGTCTGCTTTTCGCTTCCTCTGTTTGCGATTGGGATTGCAAAGGTACTACTTCACGTTTCACTTTTGCAAGCACGTCCTGAAAATTTTTGCCAGAATTTGCATTTTCTTCGGGACGCTAAAATTTATACCGCTATTGTGCAATTAAGGCTCCTGCAGGAAGGGGTATTTATAGTCTTTGGGTGAAACCAGGGTCTCTTTCAAGGCCCGTGGACTTACCCAGCGCAGCAGGTTCAGGACCGAGCCGGCTTTGTCGTTGGTACCTGAGGCCCGGGCCCCGCCAAAGGGCTGCTGACCTACTACGGCTCCCGTGGGTTTATCATTGATATAGAAATTACCGGCTGAGTCGACTAGCCGCTCAGTAGCTCTTTCAATAGCGTACCTGTCCTGGGCAAAAATAGCTCCCGTCAGCGCATACAGCGAGGTAGTATTTACTACGTCAAGAATCTCTTCAAAAGATTCCTTTTCGTAAACATAGATACTAAGTACCGGGCCGAATATCTCTTCGCAAAGTGTTACATAGCGGGGATCTTTGGCTAAAATAATGGTTGGCTCTATAAAATAGCCGGTACTTTTATCATAACCTCCTCCGGCTATAATCTCGGCCTTACCGCTGTCTTTCCCAACCTGATCGAGGTAGGACGTAATTTTATCAAAGGATTTTTCGTCTATTACTGCGTTGACAAAGTTGGAGAAATCTTCCACTCCGCCCATTTTTATCTCGGCTAGGTCGGCCAGGATGTACTGCTTTACTTCTTCCCACATAGCGGCGGGTATGTAAGCCCTGGAGGCTGCCGAACATTTTTGGCCCTGGTATTCGAAAGCCCCTCTGACCAGGCCCGTGGCCACGGCCCTGGCGTCGGCTGATTCGTGCGCCAGTACAAAGTCCTTTCCACCGGTTTCGCCCACGATACGGGGGAAGGTTTTGTAGGTACCTATATTCTCTCCTATTGTTTTCCAGATGGTCTGAAAGACTCTGGTACTTCCGGTAAAGTGGATGCCGGTAAAATCGGGGTGGCTGAAAACTACCTCTCCGGCAGCGGGACCGTCGACCAGTATCATATTAATTACCCCATCGGGTACGCCCGCTTCTTTGAATACTTTCATAAGTACCTGAGCGGCGTATACCTGCGTAAAGGCGGGTTTCCAGAGTACTACGTTACCCATCATGGCCGGAGCGGCGGGCAGGTTACCGGCAATAGCGGTGAAGTTGAACGGAGTAATGGCAAAGACAAAGCCTTCCAGCGGCCGGTACTCCATACGGTTCCATACACCTGGCGACGACTCGGGCTGCTGCTGGTAAATGTCGGTCATGAATTTGACGTTAAACCGCAGGAAATCAATCATTTCGCAAGCAGCATCAATCTCAGCCTGGTAGGCGTTCTTTGATTGACCCAACATGGTGGCCGCATTGATTTCGGCCCGGTAGGGACCGGCAATCAGGTCGGCGGCTTTCAGGAATATACTGGCCCGGTGCTCCCAGGACAGAGCCGCCCAGCCTTTGCGGGCAGCCAGCGCCGCGTCAATAGCCTGGCGTACATGGGAGGCGTCGCCTTCGTGGAAATACCCCAATACGTGCTGGTGGTCGTGTGGCGGCGATACTTTAACTTTATTATCCGTATATACCTCTTCACTGCCTATGTACATAGGTATTTCGACCTGGCGGGAACGGGCTTCTTCGAGTGCTTTTTTGAGCGCGGCCTTTTCGGGACTTCCCGGGGCATAGTTCTTTACGGGTTCGTTGACAGGAACAGGTACATTAAAAACTCCTTTTGGCATAAGTTGTATCTATTATTTGTTGATGATCGGTTGAGGTGGCAAGTTAGGTACTTTTCCAATATTAGTCCGGAAGAATGACGGCCAGCCGGGTTGTTTTGTGTAAATTTGCGCTCTGTTTTATTACCTTACTATATTATATAACATGTTGTTTTACAGTACCCGGACCAGCAGCCTGAAGGCTTCACTGGAAGAGGCGGTATTCAGAAGCCTCCCTGCCGACAATGGACTTTACATGCCCGAAACCATTCCGATGGTTTCGCAGCAGTTTTTGGATACTATTGAAACCAAATCATTCAATGAGATTGCTGTTGAAGTAGCCTATACCCTCCTGGGCGACGACATTCCGCGGGCCGACATTGAACAGATTGTAGACAAAGCCTTTTCGTTTGAAGCACCGGCCCTGGCTATTACGCCCGATAGCTACGTACTGGAACTTTTCCACGGACCTTCCATGGCATTTAAAGACTTTGGTGCCCGGTTTATGGCGGCACTCATGTCGTACTTTTTGCTCCGGTCCCAGAAGGAAATCAGGATTCTGGTCGCTACCTCCGGCGATACCGGCGGCGCCGTAGCTCAGGGTTTTTATCAAGTACCCGGTATATCAGTAACTATTCTATACCCGAGCGGTAAGGTCAGCGACATTCAGGAAAAGCAGTTGACTACCCTGGGCCACAATGTAACAGCGCTTGAAGTAGACGGTACCTTTGACGACTGCCAGCGGCTGGTCAAGGAGGCTTTTCTGGACGAAGAGCTCAATCAGAAATACAACCTGGCTTCGGCTAACTCTATCAATATTTCCCGCCTGATTCCACAGTCGTTTTACTACTTTTCGGCCTATGCTCAGCTAAAGCACCTGGGTAAGCCCCTGGTGTTTTCGGTACCCAGCGGCAACTTTGGCAACCTGAGCGCCGGCCTGCTGGCTTACCGGATGGGGCTACCCGTTGAACACTTTGTGGCTTCTACCAATAAAAACAAGGTAGTACCCGCCTACTTAAACAGCGGCGAATATAAACCTGTTCCCTCGGTAGAGACGATTTCAAACGCCATGGACGTTGGCAATCCCAGTAACTTTGTCCGGATGATTCATTTTTTCGGTAACCAGTGGGAAGAAGCCCGCCAGAAGATTTCCGGGTTTTACTTCTCCGACGAACAAACACGCGAGACAATGCGGGAGCTATTCGATAGTACCGGCTATGTACTTTGCCCGCATACCGCCGTTGCCTACCGCGGCCTGCAGGAGTACCGCAATTTATCCAACCTGGATTTTACGGGTGTGTTTCTGGCGACGGCCCATCCGGCCAAATTCCTGGAGCTGGTAGAAGGTACCCTGGAGCAAGCCATACCCGTACCCGACCGACTGGCCGATTTGCTGGCGCTTGAGAAGCAGGCAGTTTCGATGAGTATATCGTTTGAACATTTCAAGAGGTACCTGCTCTCCGAAAAATAACCGAAAAACCGGAGGTACTATAGCGCCTGAGATTTGCGCAGAAATAAATTATTCGTACCCAAAATCGGTACACAAAAATCTAAAGAAGCGGGACGGCCTATTTTACAGGCCGTCCCGCTCTCGTATAACGCTATAAATCAATAACTTAGTTAATAGTATCGCCCCGTAAAGCACGGTATCTTTTGCGGGCTTCCGCTACGTAAATACTGCCGGGATATTTCTCAAGTACCTCCTGGTAGCGCTTCATAGCTTCTTCCTTGTCTTTTAGTTTCTCTTCGTACAGTTTTGCACTAGTGTAAAGAGCATCGTCGCCGAGTATGTCAACGGCGTACTTTTCATTAATGACTTTTAGGGAAGCCAGCGCCTGCTGGGTACTATCCAGCTTTATGTACGTCCTGGCGGTCAGCCACAGGATCTCATCGGCGAGGCTATGGTTATTTAATCGGGCGTAGAGGCTCTTCAGGGAGTCAATAGCTACGAGGGGCTTATTTTGGAAAAGGAGAAGCTCAGTGGCCGCGTAAGCCCTCATGGCAGTCTCGGAGCTGTCCAGTCCGGTGTTATCCATAATAAGCAGACCCAGGTCATTGGCATCGTTGGCTATTTCGCGGGTGGTAGCCCGCTTCAAAATATCAAGTACCTCTTTGGACAGTTCGAAGTCGCCTTTGTAGTAGTGCAGCTTGGCGTTGCGCAGTTTGGCTTCGTAGCCCAGCAGGTCATCTTTCTGTGACTTCTCTACCTGCGAATACAGCAAGGTAGCTTCCCAGGGTTCGCCCTGCAGCAGATAGATATCGCCCAGGTCCAGTTTGCATTTGTCTACGAAGGTTTTCTCCGGCTTACCTACCTCAATGGCTTTCGTCAGAATACTGATTGCTTTAGGGTTGTCATCCATATAAAAGGCATGGAGCATTGCCATGTTGCGCAGGGCCTCCAGCGTCCGATCATTGGTACCTAACTCACTCAGCAGCTTTTCGTATTCGTTGATAAGTTTCTGTACCTCGGTTTTATTAACCGGAAACGTAGTCTTTACCTGCTCTTCGCGGGCGCTGATAGCCATGCGCCGGGCAAACGGATACAGCTGCCCCTTAGGGTACTCCTTCACCAGGTACTCAAACATGGAGGCGGCATTCTCGTAGTCTTTGTTTTGCATGGCCAGGTTGCCCAGGTCATAAATACGAGTGCCGTTGTACTTGAAGCGCTTATCAAGCGAGCGCTCCTGTAAAAATGCTTTGTAGAAATCCTTTCGCTGGACCTGGTACCAAACCAGCAGTTCGTTGTAAAAGGCTTCGTTCGGGCTTTTCTGAATTTTTTCGTAAAGTACCTTCTCCAGCAGTGCCTGCTCTTTTTCTTCCTTCAGAAAATCCTGAAGCATGTTCTGGACGATCTCGGTATTACGAAACATGATACCGTACGCCAAAAGCTCCCCTATCATGTTTTCGGTTTCTTTGAGTTCCTGGTTGATGCTGGCCATCTCCAGACGATAGAGGTTTTCGTTCTTTGCCATCTCCCGGGCCCGTAGTAAGGTTTGTTTGGCCAGCTCGGGCTTCTGTAGTTCACGGAACTCTTCGGCTACATCACGGTACAAATCGAACCGTGGACCAAACGCCCCAGTGGCTTCCCCAAATTTTTTGTCTGCTTCCCCAGTTTTGCCCTCGGCTTCGCTTACCAGGCCCCAGTTTATGTAGTACCAGGCGGCATTGGCGGCATCGCTTTTCACCTGCCTTTTGAAAAATTTATCCGCCTCCTGCCAGTCTTTAGTCTTGATCAGGCAACTGGAATAATTTTTTAATGCTCTTTTATCGAATGCTTTGCGGAGAATCTTGGAATAATAGGTAACCGCTTTCTCACACTCCCCCTTCTTAAAATACTCTTCGGCCAGCTGTTCATCAGTTTGCGCCATTGCTCCAATATTGACAAAAAGGACCAGACACACGGTTATCCACTTTATTAATCCTTTCATAAATAAAATAAATATTAAATTTTTATCTATTATCCTTCAGTTATGGCTGTGGAAATGTGCATAGCTTCAGTATCCACTTAAGATCCACTTTAGTATTTCTACCTACTGTTTACAAGTTAGCTATTTATCCACGTACTTTCTGCGGTTGTAAACAACTAATCTGCTCTTTTTCAAGTACCCCTTTCTATTCTCCACAAAAGACTGTGAAATGTGGAGGGATAAATCCGTGCCAGTTATGAACAGCTTCTGGAGTGTATTCACAGCCTGTTAAGTCCATCCTAACTCTATCCTTTTCCACTCCAGACTCAGCCCCCGCTTTTTGTCCACAGAACTTGACAATTATGCACAGGGTTGTTCACAGCTTTTACCCCCTATATCCACACACCTTTTCTATTTTCCACAAGCTTATGCACATTAAACGGATTTTTCGCCCAAACTAATCTGAGCTATTTGGGGATGTACTGAAGTTAAGGTCTTCATACTCGAAGTTACTTTTGACCACGATGGGCTCGGGATAATAGCGGATGGGTTCCGGCTGTTGAGAGCGGTTGAAAACTCCGGGGTCCCACCGGCGGTTGCGGTTGCGGTCTATGATAAGCCGCAGGTAGTACTCTCCGGGTGGAATGCGGGTAAAGGTAAAGGGCGAGGCGTAGGCGGTTTGCCTTACCTTGTATTCTTTATCCAGTAGTTCTACTATGTAGGCCGTAGTGGTGTCGGACTCCACGGCTCCACGGATAATACCGTAGTCGTCGTCTTTCAAAACGGGGTGCTTAAGTACTACTGCCGGTAGCGTATCTCCTTCTACACTTATTACGGCCCCTTTGGGTATGTTCCACCGGATGGTATCCCGCGCCGTGGCCCGGGCCTGTACGTTTATCTCATTACGGAAGCGGTTCCACTGCCAGCTGACGTCACTCAGGTTCTGCCGGGAGGTACTGTCGCTAATGAGCTGTATGCTCCCCGCTTCCAGGGTACCTATGGGCTTGGTAAATGTAAAGGTGTAACGGAAGTCGCGGGCCAGGGGCTGGTTTCTGGCTGGAATAGTAGTCAGGTTAAAGGGATCACGTTGCCTTTCCTTTCCCCGCTGAGGAAGAAAAGCAATCTTCTGCTCTACCTCCAGGGCCTGCCCCAGCGAGTCGGTTCCGACAATAAGCGCCAGGGTGGTATCGGCCGGGGTACCTACGTTAAAGAATTTCAGCTGCGAGGTGGTCTCCATCACATAGGGCAGCGAGTCGCCCCGCACAAACTGTACCCGAACGCTATCCATACTCTTGCTGAAGACCACGGCATAGGAGTTAACTTTCGGAATGGTACGTTGAATTCGGGGGGCTGATACATCCGAGGAAAAGAGCTGGAGGTTATAAATACTCGAGTCGGCGTTGGCGGTGATGGCCGAGTCGAGGAAAGCGATACGCTCCTCCCGGGGGTTGTAGAGTTGGTTACGGTTTTTATCATCAAGGGCAATGAGCCGGTACGGCGTGGAAGACTGGACATTTTCGATGGCGTAGTACCCGCTACTATCGGTCCGGGAAAAGTAGTAGGGCTTTTGCTTCTCGGGGTTGAGGGTGTCCTGGGGCAGGTACAGCCCCACCAGCGCATCGAAGACGGGCAGGTTGGTCTGAAGGTCAGTAACGGTACCGTATACCC
The DNA here is from genome assembly GCF_035998675.1 of Telluribacter sp. Taxonomy (NCBI): domain Bacteria; kingdom Pseudomonadati; phylum Bacteroidota; class Cytophagia; order Cytophagales; family Spirosomataceae; genus Telluribacter; species Telluribacter sp. The sequence continues at coordinate 15,664 of NZ_DASYHI010000017.1, read as the reverse complement.
GGGCCGAGTCAATGGTTGGGCCGGTACTGAAAACAAGCTTCAGGTTTTGGGCGGGGTTACGCTCGGCGAAGTCTTTGATGGCATCGCCGAAGTTGAAGGTGTAGGTGGTACTATCCTTAAATTCGTTCTTGAAGTTGAGCTGCACCGAGGTACCTTTTGTCTTTACCGTATAAGGATTTTCGGCTTCGGGTGTGATGGTCAGCTTCTGCTGGATGTTATCAATGATTACGTATTCATCAAAAAGAAGGGTTATGCTCTTGCCCTTAAAGTTAAGCGCCTTGTTGGCCGGGACGGTCTCTATAAGTACGGGGGGAATAATGTCTTTCTCCCCTCCGGTTGGAGCAACCTGTTGGGCGCAGCGGGTAAGTGTAGTCAGGATAAGTAAGGCCAACCAGTATTTTTTCATGAGGTAGAAGTGAATTGGTTATATAAAAACCCTCAATACCAACGTGCCGTATTGAGGGTTGCGTATGAGTGGAGGTAGTTTATGCTTTACCTATACTATATATGAGGCTGGATGTATTGGGTAAAGTACCCCCGGCTGGCCGGCCCCGCCAGTTGGAAAGGCTACCCGCCATAAAGCTTTCGGGTAGACTGGTCTGGCCGCGCTGGTACTTGGTACTAAGCATACTGACGTAGTAAGAGTCAAACCACATGGGCTGTACCTGCTGAATCCGGAAGCCGTGCTTTTCCATTAGTTGCCGCATGGTACCTTTGGCGAAGTGATATAAATGCCGCGGTACATCATAGGCGGCCCAGTACTCTTTGAACCGTTGGGCATCCTGCGACTCGTGGTTGGGTACCGCTATGATTAAAGTAGCTTTAATGTCAAGGTGCGCGTGCAGCCAGTCGAGGGTTTCGTTAAGGCGGTGTACATGCTCCAGCACGTGCCACATGGTAATGGCCTGAAACTTCCGGTTATCAAAAAAAGGATCTTCTATGGTTTTGAAGACGTTAGCCCCTCCCCTACCCTGCGCTACTTTTCGGGCCTGGTCGTCGGGTTCGGTACCTGCTACCTGCCAGCCGTCGGCTTTACACTGCGACAGGAAGAATCCGGTACCGCAGCCTACATCCAGCAGCTCGCCCCGGTGGTTACCGGTGGCCTGGTTGAGGAGTGCGATTTTCTGGCGGGTAGTGTAGTTGCGTACCCCGTTGTACACTTTACTCATCAGGTCCCTGGCTTCGTCGTGGTGGGAGATGTACTCCTCCGACTGGTAGTACTCACCTATGCTGGCGGCATCGGGACGGGGGTTGGTAAACAGGAAACCACAGCCTTTACAAGCTTGGATCTGGAAGGTCTCTTGCGATACGGTGTAGTCTTTGACTTTACTATGGGTACTGAATTGTTCGCTGTGACAGACGGGGCAATGCGTGAGGGTTTCGAGGGCCATTTATCTTCCAAGGTAAATCATAAGTACAGAGATATCAGAAGGACTTACTCCGCTGATGCGGGAGGCTTGTCCGATGGTATGCGGGCGGGCACGCTTCAACTTTTCCCGTCCTTCAAACGAGAGCGCCCCTACGTTATCATAGTTAAAGTTCTCAATGATGAGCAGGTCTTCCATCCGTGACATCTTCTCTACCATCAGCCTCTCCTTCTCAATGTAGCTGTCGTACTTGATATGAATCTCGGCCTGCTCTACGGCATCACTTTTAAAGCGGCTGACCCAATTGGCAAACTGAGGATGTAACGATTTAATATGAAATATGTCCAGCTGGGGACGTTTCAGCAGCTGGTAGAGCGAAGTCTTCTCCCGGATGGTGGCGGTACCTAATTCTTCCAGTTTCTGATTCACCTCCTCGGGCTGTACCTTTACCTGCATCAGCTCCTGGATCAGTTCGTCGGTTTGCGCTACCTTCTCTCGTACGTTGGCCAGCCGCTCCTCATCGGCCAGCCCAATGGAGTATCCTTTTTCGGTTAGTCGAATATCAGCATTGTCCTGGCGAAGCAGGGTGCGGTACTCGGCCCGCGAGGTAAACATCCGGTAAGGCTCCTCGGTCCCTTTATTAATAAGGTCGTCTATAAGTACCCCAATGTACGCCTCCGATCTTTTCAGAATAAAAGCGTCCTCTTCGTTTACTTTCCGGTGCGCATTGATTCCGGCAATCAGTCCCTGGCAGGCGGCCTCTTCGTAGCCGGTGGTTCCGTTGATCTGTCCGGCAAAATAGAGGTTATCTAGGAGTTGGGTTTCCAGGGTAAGCTTGAGCTGAGTCGGGGGGAAAAAATCGTACTCAATGGCGTAGCCCGGACGAAACATACGTACGTTTTCAAAGCCCGGGATTTTTCTGAGGGCCTCGTACTGGACATCTTCGGGTAGTGAAGTAGAGAATCCGTTTACGTACACCTCCACGGTATTCCAGCCTTCGGGTTCCACAAATATCTGGTGCCGGTCCTTATCCGCAAATCGGTTTATTTTGTCTTCGACCGATGGGCAGTAGCGGGGGCCAAGCCCTTTGATTCTCCCCGAAAACATAGGGGATTTGTCAAAGCCGGTGCGCAGTACTTCGTGGACCTCTTCATTGGTGTAGGTAATCCAGCAACTTCGTTGTTTGGTCAGTCGCCGGGTTTCTTTATAGGAAAAACCTCCGGCTATTTCATCGCCCGGTTGTTCTTCCATTTTTGAATAATCCAGCGAGCGACCATCTACCCGGGGCGGTGTACCGGTCTTCATCCGGCCCGATTCAAACCCCAGTTCTTTCAGTTGCTCGGTAATACCGGTGGCTGCTTTTTCGCCGGTTCTTCCTCCGCCAAAATTCTTTTCACCAATATGAATCAGTCCGTTCAGGAAAGTACCATTGGTTAAGACGACCGACCTGGATTTTATTTCGATACCCAGACTTGTCTTTACACCCACGACTCTTCTATCTTTAACAAGTACCTCTTTGACGGTATCCTGCCAAAAATCAACGTTGGGAGTGTCTTCCAGAATTTGTCTCCATTCCTGAGCAAAAAGCATCCGGTCGCTTTGACAACGGGGGCTCCACATGGCCGGACCCTTGGAAAGGTTCAGCATGCGGAACTGAATCATAGTACGGTCACTTACTATGCCTGACTGTCCACCCAGCGCATCCACCTCCCGAACTATCTGTCCTTTGGCGACGCCTCCCATGGCCGGATTGCATGACATCTGAGCAATGGTATGCATGTTCATGGTGATGAGCAGTACCTTCGATCCCATATTCGCTGCTGCCGCTGCCGCTTCGCATCCTGCATGCCCCGCTCCTACTACTATTACATCGTACTCTGGAAACATATTTTTCAAAACTAATTTTTCAACTTAAGTTATTGTTCTGTAGTGTTTTGTGAAAACTTATAAAATGTTCCACGTGGAATTTTTTACAACTCCTTGAGAATCTGTAGGTAATCATCTTCTTTTTTACGCATTTCTACCTTCTTTTCTTCCGTAGTATCATCAAATCCAAGCAGATGAAGGACCCCGTGTACCAGCACCCTTCTAAACTCCTCTTCAAAAGTTTTATTCAGAGTTTGTGCATTTTCTTTAATTCTGTCAATACTGACAAAAATATCTCCTTCCACTACTTCTTCTTCATCGCTGGTGTCGAAGGTGATAATATCCGTATAGTAATCGTGCTCGAGGTACTGACGATTTACATTGAGTAAGTATTCATCTGAACAAAAAATGTAATTAAGATGGTTCAGGTGCTGACCTTCCGCCCGAACTACCGCTTTGAGCCACTGCTTGGTTTTGACCGGAGAAGGTACTTTGAAAGAAACATCCTCCTTAAAGAAATGAATCATACTATATGTGATTAAAAATGCAAAGGTAACAGGTTATGCTACTCATACTCAACAAAAAAGCGTCCGGCTACTGGAACCGAACGCTTTTTTGTTCAAAACTAAGTTTTTTATCTGCCCTGAGCCTGGTACTTACGGAAGTAAGCATCTACTTCACGCTTATAGAAAGGGGAAAAAGTAGGCGGTATGGAACGTAGCAGCTCGGTTTGCCGCTCTTTTTCTTTTATGTACTGTTCAAAGGCGGGCGGCGGACGACGCGTTACTTCCTTGGCGGTTTCGCCTTTCCGCTTATCGTCCTCATCCTGCTCGCGCATGGCCCTTTCAGATTCCAGCAGGCGAGTCACAATTTCCTGATTCCGCTTTAGCAGCTCCTGATTGATCCGCTTATTAACCAGGTCGGTTTCAGACTCTTCCATTTTTTCCATGAGCTCCTTTAGCTCGTTGCCAAACTTTTGTCCGGCCTCAGTACCCTTTTGCGAGTCAAGCAGCTCCTGAATCATCTTGCGGAGGCGGGCTTGTTCGGCTGCGGTACGGGCCAGTTCTTCAGACATACCTTCCTGTCCTTGACCCTCTCCTTTGCCTTTCCCTTGTCCCTGCTGACCCTTGCGTTGCTGCTCACTTAGCTTCTGGATTCGTTCATTAATTTGTTGCTGCTGATCTCCCATGCCGGGCGACTGTTGCGGCTTACCTTTTTGTTTTCCACTTCCGGGCATGGCCATGGCCATTGCCATTTGCTGCTGCATTTGCCGGAATACATCGCTAAGCATAAGCGCCAGGTTATTCATGGAAGTCATGGCAAACTGCTGTTTTGATGTAGCTACACTTATTCGGCGGTCGCGTATGTTATTTACACTCTCCCCCATGTAGGATTTCATATCGTTCAATTCGCGGGTAATGAACGATTGGATTTGAATAACCCGGTTTGCCAGAGCGTAGAGGCTATCTTCAATGATTTTAGCGTCGTCCTGAAGCTTGAGTTGCTCCTGACCAAGTTTTACAAAGCGGGGGTCCTGCAGATTGACCCCTTTGAAATCTTTCATAACGCGCTCCTGGTCATAAGAAAGCTTTATAAGATTTTCCAGGATGTCGCGCATGGAGTCGATATCTTCCTGCATCTGGGACATCTGCGAACTCTGCATAGCTTCAGACATCGATTTTGACATCTTTTTCATTGACTGGGACGCTTTTTTCTGCGACTCTGAAGCCTGTTTATTCTGCTTCTGGTCCAGTTGCTTCATGCTCTGATCCATTTGCTCCGAAGCATTTTCCTGCTCCTCTTCCTGCTTATCTATCGGCTCATCGATTTCTTTACTCGTTTTTTCAATGTCCTCGATGTCCTTTTGCGTCTTTTCAAACTCCTCCTTTATTTTTTCCTGCTCTTTTTTCAGCTCATCGTTAGCGCTCTTTTTATCATCGCCACTCTTTTTATCGTCAGCGCTTTTCTTATCATCGGCATTCTTGTCATCGGCGTTTTTCTTGTCGTCAGCGCCTTTTTGGTCGTTCTTCTCTTTACCTTTATCATCCTTGGCCTTATCATTCTTTTCATTTTTCTCATTCTTCGCCGCCTCATCTTGTTTCTGCGTTTTTTCGGCGAGTTTTTCCTCCTTTTCGGCCAGTTCTTCCAGGTCTTTTACTACGTTCTCCATCTTCTGCTCCATCTGCAGCTTTTTGAACAGATTCAGGGCGCGCTCAATTTCTTTTTCTGTGTTCTGCTCCTTATTACGAAGCTTTTCGAGCATTTGGGTCATCCGCTCACTTTGCTTCTGTTCGAGTAGCTTTTGAAGCTCTTTGTACAGCTTGCTGGTTTCGTCGTCCATCAGCTCATTCATCAGTTTCTGCAATTGGTCCAGCTTTTTCTGAAGCTCAGGACTCTGCTGCTTAAACTGCTGGGCCTTCTCATTGGTAGAACGGTTCTGCTCCTGAATCGAACGCATCTCGTTCATGAGCTCTTCCCGCTTCTTGAGAATATCTTCGGCCTGCTTGCGCTCCTGAAAATCGAGCTCTTTATTGGTTTTCAGGCGGTTTTCCAGGTTCTTGAGATCCTGTTCAAGGCTTTGGGCCTTTTTCAGGGTTTTCTCCATCTGGGACTGCGTCTGCTCGGCTGACTTCTGAATCTCGGCTTGCAACTTGTCCTTGGAAGGTACCGTAAAATTGATAGTCCGGGAGCGGGCGCTCTTAGGTCCGTTAATGCCGTCGTTGTCCCATACCTGCGCAAAATACTCTATCTTATCACCAGGGGTTAAGTTAAGGCTGTCAACGTACCACTGGAAATAAAAGCTCTGGGTATTCACCATCTTGTTGAACGGGATAGCGATACTCTTGGGCTGTACCTTAGCCGACTCGCTGTCGCCTTCGCGGCGTATGGTATAGAATAGTTTAAGCTGTGAAAAGCCGTAGTCGTCGCTAATAGAACCACCCAGTACCATGTAGTTGTACAGGGTAGTATCCTGGAAGTTTTCGAGGGACAGCTCGGGGTGCCTGTCGGGTATTACGTTGATATAGTAGCCGATTTTTTCGGCATTAGGGGTGTCATCGTTCTGCAGAAGTACCTGGTACTGCGACGAGCGACGCACCGACTTACGCAGCTGGTAGCGCTCCCCGCTCTTGCCTTCGGCTTTGTAAAGCAAAGAATCAGAGTCGAAACGGATGCCCAGCGACTTGGTCGCGGAGGTATTAAAGTCCCATTCGATAACGGTACCTTCCGGTACGGTCAGGTTTCCTACGTTGTTAAGTCCTTCGGCGGGCTTGTTGAGGTAAGCCGGGTAGCGCAGGTGTACGTCAAACGAGAGGAGGCTGGGGCGCTCGATAACCGTAAGTGTATAGTCGCCGGAGGTAAAGCCGGCGGCTTCAAAGCTAAATTTTACATTACGCTGAACATTCTTGAAAGTATAGGAAAAGGTCCGGCCTTCTTCGGGCGTCAGCTTAAAACGAGTCCCGTTCTGGACCAAATATACGGCCTGTGGGAGCGCTTCTCCTTCCAGGGTGAGCCGGATGGTATAATCGTCGTTCCGGAAGGCTTTAAGGGCCTTATTTTCTACCTTAAACGAGAAGGGAGCGTAGGTATAGTTATTCTGAAAATGAATGATCCGGTCAGAACTTGACGTAAAGAAGGAAGGGTGGAACAGCAGGATCATGGCAATGGCTGCCAGCGGATACACGGCGTACTTTACGTACTTCTGATTTTCCTGGAAACGTACCGCGTCCGAGAAGCGGACTATCAGCAGCTGGTTGGATTTTTGTTGAATACTGGCTTCAATCAGGTCGGTTTGCTGGCCTGTCAGGCCCCGTAGCTGTAGGGTATTGATGAGCTTATCGCCTACTTCGGGAAAGTAGTGGCCTATCTGCAGGGCCGCTTCCTCGTCGGAGAAAGGCCGGCGAAGTCCATACAGGCTGACCAGGGGCTGGATAATCCAGCGGAAAGTTGAAAACAGCAGCACCGCCATAAACCCAAAGAAGAGCATTCCCCGGATCAAGGAGCTGAACCGGCCGAAATATTCAAGGGTATTGACAAAAAGGAAGACGCTCAACAGCAGAGCCGCCGAAAAAATAATCCCTTTCAGTAGCTGGTTTTGGTAGTACTTCTGGCGGTATTCCTGAATACGCTGTAGGAGCCCGGCCATAGCGGTAGTTGAAGCTGCCATATTATTTCTCTTTTCACCTGTTAATCAACACAATCCCTATGCAGCAATAACCGTACAGAGGCGTGCCTTGTTTGGTTAAAAACCCAGGAAGTACTAAAGTATACTTCCTGGGGTGCAACTATTACTTCTAAACGCCCACTTCCGTTGATTTATTAGCCTTTACTTCACTAACAAAGTTCTTAATATCTTCTTCAAGATTGGTGCTTTCCTGAAGTACTCTGATAAAGGCACTGCCAATGATAGCCCCCTGGGCATAGCGGCAGGCTTTCTCAAAAGTAGGGCGGTCTTTGATGCCAAATCCAATAAGGCGCGGATTACGCAGATTCATGGCGTTAAGGCGGTCAAAATAAGCTTCCATGTCGCCGCTCACACCGGTTTTGGAGCCGGTAACGCTGGCCGAGGAAACCGTATAGATAAATCCGGCGCTAACCTCATCAATTTGACGAATCCGGTTTTCGGAAGTCTGAGGAGTGACCAGAAAGATATTCAGAAGCCCGTAGGATTCAAATACTGCCTTGTACTCGTTGAGGTACACATCCATGGGCATATCGGGCAGAATAAGGCCATCCACGCCTACTTCAGCGCATTTCTTACAAAACGCCTCTACCCCGTACTGCACCACCGGATTAAGGTACCCCATCAGCAGGACCGGTACCTGTATGGTTTCGCGCATACCTTCCAGCTGGCTGAACAGCGTGCGGAGCGTCATGCCGTTTTCCAGGGCCTGCTGATTGCTTTGCTGAATGGTTTCTCCGTCAGCCACCGGGTCTGAGTACGGCATGCCTATTTCTACCAGGTCTACCCCACCTTCCTGCAAGGCCGACAGCACACGACGCGTATCGTCGAGTTGGGGAAAACCCGCCGTAAAGTATACGTTTAGATTCCCCGTAGGCTGTTCGTCAAAAAGTTTTATAATCCGGTTCATTATTCTTTAATCCAATAGTCTACTACCAGTACTTTGTCCAGATGCGGCCCCAGTACCTTGCCAAAGGCTTTGTGGGCCGGATGAGGCAGGTAGGTCGCCCGCCCGGCTTCATCGTTGAAGGTTACGAAGAAGCAGTGGGTAAAGCCCTGATTCAGGTTTTCGGGGCTGTTGTTGGTACCCCATTCCAGCGATTTGATTTCTTTTATCTGCGAAGGAAGTTTCCGGAACGCATCCTCTACTTCTTTGACTTGTTGCGGACTGGACGAATCTTTGAACTTTAAAAGTACTACGTGACGGAGCATTTTCTCGGCTTTTTGATTGGAGTAAGAGGTAAAGGCAACGGTACCCAGCAGGAGCAGGCCTGCGGCAAAGAGTAGTTTGATTTTCATAAATGGTTAGGTAAGTGTTAGAGGATACTAAGCGGAACAATTGAGGCACTCGTCGTCTTCGCTGAACTTCTGGCGGTCAAACTGGCCCAGTTTTTCTTTTATCTCGAGAATTTCGTCCTCGATGTCGCAGCGCTCAAACAAAGAAAGTTCAGGAGAATCTTTTTTGCCTTCAAGTCCCTGTAGTTTCAGGCGAAGGTCAAATACCTCGGGAAGAGTTAATGTAGCCATAAGAGATATATTGGTGGTTTAATCAATGTATTTCATGTAGGTAGCCAGGTCTTTGTCGCCCCGTCCGGAAAGATTAAGTACAACAACCTCGTCGGGTGAAGCTCCCAGCCTGTCCAGTACCGCCAAAGCATGTGAACTTTCCAGCGCCGGTATGATTCCCTCAATCTGGGCCAGTTCAAAGGCCGCTTTGAGGGCCTCGTCGTCGGTTGCGGACAGGAAGCGGGCGCGCCCGCTGTCGTACAGGTAAGCATGGATAGGCCCGATGCCGGGGTAATCCAGACCCGCCGAAATAGAGTAAGGCTCTACGACCTGTCCATCTTCGGTCTGCATCAGGATAGTCCGGCTACCGTGCAGTACGCCCGGCTTGCCCAGAGCGGTGGTAGCGGCCGAATGCCCGGAAGTGACACCCTGTCCGGCGGCTTCTACGGCTATTAGCTGTACCTCAGGTACCTCAAGGTAATGATAAAAAGCCCCGGCCGCATTGCTGCCTCCTCCCACGCAGGCTACTACGTAATCGGGATTCTCGCGACCAATTTTTTCGTTGAGTTGCTTCTTTATTTCCTCCGAAATAACCGACTGAAAGCGGGTCACCATGTCCGGGTACGGGTGAGGACCCACCACCGAGCCAATGATATAATGCGTGTCTACCGGGTTGCTGATCCAGTGGCGCATGGCTTCGTTGGTGGCGTCTTTGAGCGTTTTGGAGCCGCAGGTAGCGGGCCGTACTTCTGCGCCGAGTAGCTTCATACGGGCTACGTTTGGCGCCTGACGCTCAATGTCCAGCTCGCCCATGTACACAATACACTCAATACCCATCAGGGCGCATACCGTGGCCGTAGCTACCCCGTGCTGGCCGGCACCGGTTTCGGCGACAATTTTCTTTTTGCCCAGCCGCTTGGCCATCAGGATTTGCCCAATGGTATTATTAACCTTGTGGGCTCCGGTATGGCACAGGTCTTCGCGCTTCAGATAGATATTGGTATTGTACTTTTCAGAAAGACGTTTGGCCAGGTAAAGGGGCGTAGGACGACCTACGTAGTCACGGAGCAAATCGTTAAACTCGCGCTGGAATTCCGGCTCAGCTATAATTTTCAGGTAGTTGTCACGTAGCTCCTCAACGTTGGGGTACAACATTTCAGGAATAAAAGCTCCGCCAAACATCCCGTAATACCCTTGCTCATTTACCTGAAACGATACTTTTTCGGCTACTTCATTCATAATAGATGGTATATGTCCCCCTGCTGCGCAGAAGAGAAAATAGAATTAATAAAGTCTTCAATAAAAGGTACTTACGCCTCTATTTCTTGGTTGACGCGGATTTTTGCCAGAAGTTGCTGAATCCTTTGGATATCTTTCAAACCGGCTTCGCGCTCGAACTGACTGTTGACATCAATGCCGTATATGGGTAGAGAACGGGAAAGTTCGATGACTCGTTCAATATTGTCCAGGCTAATGCCGCCGCTGAGCAGGAAAGGCTTCTCGTTATCGTACTTGCGAAGCAGGCTCCAGTCAAAGGAAGTACCATTGCCACCGAAACTGGCACCTTTGGTATCGAACAGGAACAGGTCGCAGAAAGGTTTGTAGTTATTCAGCATGGCGAAGTTGAAACTTTCATCAATTGAAAAAGCCTTGATGATATTAACCCCCCGCTGACGGATGTTGCGGCACACGTCCGGCATTTCGGTACCATGTAGCTGTACGTACTCCAAGTCAAACCGCTTGACCATCGAAAGAATATAGCCCGGATTGGCATTTACAAAAACCCCTACCTTCTTGATACTCTTAGGAAGGTTTTTTACGAATTCTTCATCCAGCTCCTCCCCTACGTACCTGGGGGATTTATCGTAGAAAATAAACCCGATAAAATCAGGTTGCAGGCTAACCAATTGTTCGATGTTGGCTTTCTCACGCATTCCGCATACTTTAATTTTCATACGACAAGAGGGTTAAGATTAATAATTCGATTCAGGTTTTCTTGTAATTCAGCCAGAGCCTGGGCCGGATCAGGTGTTTTCATAAAGGTTTCCCCAATCAGGAAGCCCTGGTAGCCGTGGCGATAGAGTTCAACGATGGTTTCCGCGTCTTTAAGGCCACTTTCGGATATTTTTACGAACTGATCAGGAATAAGCCCGGCCAGTTGTACTGAGGTTTCAATGGAAGTAGAAAAGGTTTTAAGGTTGCGGTTATTAACGCCTACCATATCTACGGTATCGCATAGGCTCTGTCGCAGCTCTTCCGCATCGTGTACTTCCAGCAGTACCTCCAGGCCCAGTTCGTGCGCCTTTTGGCTAAGATGGACTACTTCATCGGGCGAAAGACAGGCCGCAATAAGCAGGATAACGTCGGCCCCCATAGCTTTGGCTTCAAACAGCTGGTACTCGTCCACCATAAAGTCCTTCCGGAGCATGGGGGTACCTGGATTCGCCAGCCGGGCTTTATGAAAATCAGCAAAGGTACCGCCAAAAAATTCTGTATCTGTTAGTACCGAAAGGCCGGCCGCCCCGGCCTGTGCATAGCCGGCAGTAACCTCTTCGGGTAGTACCTGGTCATTAATAATACCTTTGGAAGGCGACTGACGCTTAAATTCGGAAATGATACCCGGTAGCCCGGCCTGCGAAAGCCTTTCCCGGAGGGAAACGGTAGGCCGGCTGAAAAACTCACGGGTACTTAGCTGGTCAAGGCTGGTGTGGGCTTTGGCCTGGGCTACTTCGGTACGCTTATTCGCTACTATTTTATCTAATATATTCATAAAACTTTTTTCCTGTAACTAACTTAGGCCTCAACCAGTTTTTTAAAGCAATTAAGCGCCCGTTTGCTTTCCAGTGATTCCCGGGCAGCGGCCACGGCGTCGGTCAGTGATAGCTCCGGATTGGCACAATACAGTGCCAACGCCGAATTGGCGATCACGGCCTGCTGTTGGGCGGAGGTCGCTTCGTTGTTTAATACATTCATAAAAATTCGGGCCGATGCTTCTACGGACTCGCCGCCGGATAGTTCTTCGGGGCGTAAAATGGTAAGCCCCATGTGTGGAGGAGTCAGGACTTGCTCCGATTGAGCGGTGATGATTTTGAATGCTCCTGTCAATGACACTTCATCGTAACCGTCTAAAGCGTGCAGAATTAAGAACCGATTGTTGCTTTGTTGGTAAAGATAAGCATAAAGTCTTGCTAATTCAAGGCTAAAAACCCCCACTAATTGTTTTCGTGGCGAGGCCGGATTTACCATGGGACCCAGCATATTGAAAAATGTTTTTATGCCCAGTTCACGACGTACGGGTGCGACATTTTTCATGGCTGGATGGAAGAGCGGGGCGTGAAGAAAACACACGCCAGCTGCTTCTATTTTGCGTTCCAGTGCCTCTTTTTCGTTTGTAAACCGCACCCCCAGGTACTCGAGTACCGTTGAAGAACCACAGAGCGACGAAACACCGTGGTTGCCGTGCTTGGCTACGCGCTGACCGGCTCCGGCCACCACAAAACACGAAAGGGTAGAAATATTGAAAGTATCTTTACCATCGCCGCCCGTACCGCATAAGTCCATGGGATCGTAAGCCGATAAATCAACCGAAAGACACAGATCCAGCATGGCGTCGCGGAAGCCTTCCAGTTCCTGCACCGTCACGCTGCGCATGGCGTACACCGTCAGGAAAGCGGCGATTTCAGAATGGGAATAATCTCCTTTGGCAATGCCTACCAGTACTTCCCGGGCCTGCTCCTTAGAGAGGGCTTTGTATTCAAAAAGGTAGTTTAAAATCTTTTTCATTCAATACGCTTTTACAATCACCAACAGATAACAAGGAGCCTTAGAAGGTACTTGTACTAAAAGGACGAAAATTATTGCTCTAACCAGTTACTGAGCATCTCTTTTCCGTGTTCGGTCAGTACCGACTCCGGATGAAACTGTACGCCTTTTACATCATAGGTTTTGTGGGCCAGTCCCATAACCCGACCGTTTTCGTCGACAGCCGTAATGGTCATGCTGGGAGGTACTGTATTGGGAATAACCGTCCAGGAATGGTACCGGCCTACGTTGAACTGTGGCGGCAGGTTCCTGAAAATCCGGTCCTGCCTATCTGTAATCATAACCTTATCACTGATTCCGTGCAGCACATCGGACATATTTTCCAGGGTAGCGCCAAACACCTCACCAATGCCCTGGTGGCCGAGGCAAACGCCCAGTATACTTTTTGCAGGAGCGTACTCCCTTACTACATCCAGCATAGTACCTGCTTCGGAAGGAATACCCGGACCGGGTGAAAGCAGAATTTTATCGTAATCGGCGACCTGTTCCATCGCTATTTTATCATTACGATAAACATCAACCTGATCGTGCAGCTCACGGAGGATATACACCAGGTTGTAGGTAAAGGAATCGTAATTATCTATGACGAGAATCTTCATGGTGAAGGTATTAAAATCTAGTTGCTATGGATTAAACTATATTTCTTCGGCTACCTCAATGGCTTTACGCAGCGCAGCCAGCTTATTATTTACTTCCTGTAATTCGCTTTCCACGTTGGACTTGGCTACTACGCCCATACCCGCTCTGAAAAATAGGGTGTTATCTTTACTTAAGAACGTACGAATGGCTATGGCATGGTTAAAGTCACCGTTAAAATCCATATACCCGATGGCTCCACCATATATACTACGATTGCTGCTCTCAAGTTCATTTATCAGCGTCATGGCCATGTGCTTGGGCGCTCCTGATAAGGTACCGGCCGGGAAGGTATCCGCCACCAGCTGCAGAGGATTAGTACCCGGCTTCATTTTTCCTGTTACCTTAGAAACCAGGTGAATCACGTGGGAATAGTACTGTACTTCCTTGTAGGTTTCCACTTTAACTGAATCGCAGCTCCGACTGAGATCATTACGGGCCAAATCGACCAGCATGACGTGCTCCGCCGTTTCTTTGGGATCGTCGAGAAGTAGCTGAGCGGCCTGAGCGTCGGCGCGGTCATCGCCCGTGCGCCGGAAAGTACCCGCTATAGGATGAATTTCGGCTTGTCCCTCCTTGATGAAAATTTGCTTTTCGGGTGATGAACCAAAAATTTTGTAGTTGCCGTAGTCGAAGTAGAACAGATAGGGCGAGGGATTAATAGAACGCAGGGCACGGTACACATTAAAGTCGTCGCCCTGGAAGTTACGGCTGAACCGGCGGGAAGGTACTATCTGGAATACATCACCCCGGTGGCAGTGCTCAATACATTTTTTGATGACTCCCCGCATTTCATCATCTGTCACGTTTGAAGTTTCTTCGGAAGTAGTTTTAAAACCGTAGGTAGGAAAATTGCGGTTTTTAATAAGTACTTCCAGTTGTTCCAGACCATCTCCTGCTTCTGCTCCGGGGTAAGTATGCTCAAAGATAAACAGCTCGTCTTTGAAATGATTAATAGCAATAACGTAGCGGTACACCTGGTAAAATACCTGGTCAATCTCGGTTTCCGGGTTAGTAGGCTGAATGGTGATATCCTCAAAATAGGCAACGGAATCATAGGTAATATGTCCGAAGAGGCCATTGGAAATAAAAGGGAAAGAACTCTTCTCGGCCTGAAACCGCTGAGCAAAGTCCTGTAAAACAGAAATAGCTTCTTTGTTGGATGCCAGAGTAAAGGTTTCCTGACTACCATCCGGGAAATTTTGGGATACCCTATTTTGATTCAGCTTAAAAGAAGCTACCGGATCGCAGCAGATGTAGGAGAAGGAGTCTTCGTTGCCGTGGTAGTCAGAGCTCTCAAGCAAAATGGTATTTACAAAGCGGTCGCGCAGCTTCAGGTAAATAGAAACCGGAGTTAGCGTATCTGCCAGTAGCTTTTTATGTCGGGTGGCAATGGAGAAAACTGTCTTTTCGGTAGTCATTGTTGTAAAAGGTTTGAGAGATAGCAATAAAAAAAGGGCTCGCTGTGAGATGAACAGCGAGCCCTTGGGTGTACGTTATATTTGCTTGTTTACGCACTATGGGTTACACATTCATCTCGGAAAGACGATTGTGCCACCACCATGCAGTATTCAAGTAATTATTCATACTATTATTTCTTCGGGCTAAGGTTATAAGTTAAGTACCTGGCTGGTAAAAAATGTATCCTGTACCGTACCCTTAGCAGTGCAAAGATAAATAAACAATTTTCACTTCACCAAATAAAGTCTTGGAGTCATTTTATAAAACATAAGTTGTCCTAAAAGAAAACATGAAAAATTGAGACAGGATAGAGTTAAAAGCTGGCCAGCCCGAAGTATGAAATTACGTCTAAAATACCACTTCTAGATTTTAATAAACAAGGTCTATGTAAAGATTGGTTTTATCTACAAAAGCCACAGAAGCCCGGTTTATAGGTTATCAGGGCCGTAAAATGCTAGTAGTAAGCAGTTTAGCACCTGAAATTGAAGCAGAAGAATTTACAGTTCGAAAATCGAAAAATTCTTATTTTCCTATAATTAGAGGTGTTGTTAGCCGGTTGAATAGGTTTGCCATAACTACAAATGGTAAAACCTCTGGAAATAAAAAATATCGGGTAGCAGGAACAACTAATCAGTGAAGGATACTATAGGCTAAAGCCTTTACGGCTGTTTCTAAAACGAATTTAGTCTTAAGCCGCAAAAGCCCCGCATATTGGGCGGGGCTCTTGTGGTGAAGAGGTGGCGGCTACCTACTTTACCGGCTGTTAACCAGTATCATCGGCGGTGCGGGGCTTAACTTCTCTGTTCGGGATGGGAAGAGGTGATCA
>NZ_DASYHI010000010.1:0-114712 GCF_035998675.1 Telluribacter sp. | reverse complement strand
AGTACATACACCCCCAGGCCTGATGGTGGCTATGGGGCGGGTGATCACCTCTTCCCATCCCGAACAGAGAAGTTAAGCCCCGCACCGCCGATGATACTGGTTAACAGCCGGTAAAGTAGGTAGCCGCCACCTCTTCACCACTAAGCCCCGCCAATAATGCGGGGCTTTTGCTGGTTTTAAGGCGCTAGAACTCTCTGCCAGCTCTTCACAGCCTGTTAGTAGTACTTACACCTGTTTTACTACGCTCATTCTTCAATTAGTATTCTCCTAAAGCTTCTGTCTTTGAGCTTTTTCCTAATTGGCATCAGGTAATATTCCGATCTTTCTCAACGAGTTATCCCTAAATTCAATTAAAATAAAATTTGTTTAATCTATCTTTAACAAAATAGTTGGACGTTGTGTTGCTGAACATAAAAGAGCTAGTTAAATACGCCAACCACCTCGTTATTGATTTACCCATAAACAACTTTTAACCTATGCTGAATCTTACATCCAAAACCAACTGTGATACTTATAAAAGTCTTAGCTTCCCAACGCCTTTGCTGCTTGGGCTGGAGTTTTTTACAAAACCCTCCCGATTGAATGAATTGGAGGAGCTGGAGGCGCTACATGAGGAAAAAGCATGGGATTTCGACCTCAGTCTGACAGAGTCTTACCTGCGGGAAAAGTCAAAAGCTGTGGTGGTTACCGATACTTCACAGCAGATTATCTGGACAAGTACGGGTTTTACCCGAATGACCGGGTATACTTTTTGTGAAGTGTATAATAAAAAGCCCTCTTTTCTTCAGGGAGAACAGACCCAGTCTGAGGTGAGAGGAAAAATAAAAGAGTGCCTGACGCGGGGACACGACTTTAAAGGAAGTATATTTAACTACCGTAAGTCAGGACAGCTTTACTCATGTGAGGTTCATATAATGCCCATTTACAATGGTAATCAGGAACTGGTTAACTTTATAGCCCTCGAGGAAGAAAGAAAGGGTGCCTAATTCAATTAAAATTGTACAAAAATGTCTATGTCAAATAGCCCAGAAATTGTTCATGAGCCTGATAACAACCAGTTTGTTATTCATACAGATTTTGGAGAGGCGGTTCAGATGTATGAGTGGGAAGATGGCGCTATGGCCATAATGCATACAGAAGTACCCGTTGAACTTGAGGGTCAGGGGTTAGGTACTGCTCTGGCGAAATATACACTAGAATATATTGAGGAGCAGGGGCTGAAGATAAAGCCTTACTGCCTGTTTATGGAGGAATACATAGAGGCGCACGCTCCTCAGTATAAGCATCTCATTGCTGATGACTTTGACCCGGACGCCAAAATTAACGAATAATTAACCCAGGGTACTTAAAGAATTTTTTTTAAGAGCTCCTTACCATCTACTTCTCTGACTTCCCCGGGCTGCATGGTACCTAACAAGGTACTGCTAATAGCCCACCGTACCAACCGAAGTGTAGGGAATCCTACCGCAGCGGTCATACGACGCACCTGGCGGTTTTTTCCTTCATATAACGAAATAGATACCCAGGAGGTGGGTATATTCTGCCGGAATCGGATGGGCGGAGTCCGGACGGGCAGGTTAGGTTCATCAATGGCTACTGCCCGGGCGGGCAAGGTCTGGTAGCTTTTCCCGTTGATCGAAATAGGTATTCCTTTTGACAGTTTCTCACAGGCTTCGTCGGTAATAAGTCCCTCCACCTGCACATAGTAGGTGCGGTAGTGGCGGTGGCGTGGTTCGAGCAGCCGGGTTTTTAACTGGTTGTCGTTGGTTAGTAGTAGCAGACCTTCGCTATCAGCATCCAGTCGTCCCACGGGATATACATCCCTCGGGAACGAGAACTCCAGATCGGCCAGGGAGCGGATGTCACCTTCCCGGCTGAATTGCGACAGCATACCAAAAGGCTTATATAGGAGAAAGTACCTGAACAACTGTTGGACGTTTAATTTGAATTATCCTTTACTACACAACTTCTACCACCGGAAGGAAATGCATGCTCTCTTTCTTTTAGTCCGCTATTTCCAGCCATACCGGACAGTGATCGGAATGAACAGCATCGCAGATTTGGCGGCAGCCAAGCAGTCGGTGGCGCAGGGTATCCGTTACTGACTGGTAGTCGATTCGCCAGCCTTTGTTATTGGCGCGGGCACCGGCCCGGTAGCTCCACCAGCTATACTCCGTTAGCTCAGGATTAAGGTGACGGAACGAGTCCGTAAAGCCACTCCCAAACCACCTGGTCATCCAATCCCGCTCTTCAGGCAGAAAGCCCGTTGTATTCTTGTTCCGCACGGGGTCATGAATGTCATTGGGCGTATGGGCAATATTGTAATCTCCGCAAATGATAAGGTTGGGCCGGGTCTGTCGAAGGTTATGCGCGTACTCGAAGAAATCGTCCAAGAAACGCATTTTTAGGTCCTGCCGTACTTCTCCGCTGGTACCCGAAGGGAAGTAGCAGTTCAGGACGGAGAGGTCGCCGTAGTCGGCGCGAAGTACCCGACCTTCGCAGTCATAGATGGACAGCCCACACCCATCCACCGTGAGGTCGGGGGTAGGACGG
Source organism: Telluribacter sp. (assembly GCF_035998675.1). Lineage (NCBI taxonomy): Bacteria > Pseudomonadati > Bacteroidota > Cytophagia > Cytophagales > Spirosomataceae > Telluribacter > Telluribacter sp. Next base: position 112,159 of record NZ_DASYHI010000010.1, on the reverse strand, counting down.
GAGAGAATAGCTACCCCACTATACCCTTTTTTTTCGGCCGCGTGCCAGCCCCGCACCTGGTACCCCAGGGCTTCAAAGCCTGACAGGTCTACCTGATCCATGGTAGCCTTTACTTCCTGAAAACAAAGTACATCGTAAGGTTTGTCGCTGAGCCAGTCGAGCAGACCGTTTTTAATGGCAGCACGAATGCCATTTACGTTATAGGAGAGGATTTGCATAAAGCGTATTTATTAGAGCCGTAAAGGTACATAATAAATAGAAAAGCCTCCCGAAGCTTGGTGTCTCGGGAGGCTTACCATTGTTTTATATTCCAGATTTAAACCATTACCGGTTCGCTTTCTTTGACCGAGGGAGCCTGGGTCTTATTGTCTTTAAAGAACAGGATGAACAGAAGCAGTACCACTACCGCAATGGCCGCCGGTACCATCCATATTGCCGTCCAGTCTTTTATGCCGTCACGGGTATAGTAGTCGGCCGTAACGCCAGATAGCCACGAGCCAATACCCATCCCGATGCCGTAGGTTGCCAGCGTAATGAGTCCCTGAGCCGAAGATTTAATTTTTTCTCCCGCCTTATTGTCGGTATAAATCTGGCCGGTTACGAAGAAGAAATCATAGCAGACACCGTGCAGAATGATAGCCAGATAAAACATCCACTCACCGGAACCACCATCGCCGTAGCCGAAGAAGATAAAGCGTGCGATCCAGGCGAAAAGCCCCACCACCAGCATCCACTTAACACCAAGCCGGGTGTAAGCCAACGGAATCAGGAGCATGAAAATTACTTCGGAGGCTTGTCCCAAAGACATTTTGTTTTCTACATTGGCCATGCCCGAGTCCGTCAGGGACGGGTTTGCCATGGCATAGTAAAAGGAAAGCGGAATACAAATCAGGACCGAAGAAATGAAGAAAATGGTAAAAGAGCGGTCCTTAAAAAGCCGGAAGGCATCCAGTCCGGCAATATCGGCAAAAGTAGTACCTTCCGAAGGATTGGGAGGAGTATTGGGCAGGAAAAAGGAAAAGATTCCCAGCACCGCCGCCGAGTACATAGAAATTTCGAAAATAGCAACCTTATCGCCCAAGGCATAATAACCTACAATGTTGGACACTATAATCCAGGCCACCGTACCCATTACCCGAATGGCCGGAAACTCCTTTTCCGAGCTCTTCATCTGCTGCATGGCGATGGAGCTTATAAGTGCCAGGGTAGGAGCAAAGGTCAAGCAGTAGGTCAGGATCATCCAGAAAAATGTGTCGACATCCCTGGTCTGAATAAGGAAGTAGAGTACTGCGGCCCCGGCCAGGTTCAGAATGCCCAGTACCTTTTGGGCGGCAAAGTACCGGTCAGCTATCATCCCGACAAAGAAGGGGGCGATCAGCATGGCTATGGAGAAGGCAGCGTAAGCATTGCCCACCTGAACGCCCGTGGCGCCCAACTGCGTGAACATGTATTTACTCATCTGGCCGTACCACGCTCCCCACACAAAAAACTGGAGAAACATCATGACCATTAACTGGATACGAACACTGGTTTTCATAAAGTAGTGGTATAAGAAGGGATGTTAGTTTCAGTAACGATTAAAGTACGTCTGGTAATATTATTTACAATAAACTATAAAGGCCGGAGCGGATAGGGTATACCGTTTGGTGCATCAGGTACTTTAAATAGCGTGGTCGGCGGGGAGGTCAGCTCCACTCCATATTTTACGTGATGTCCAGTCGGCCGCTGGTGCCGCCCAGAACTCGTGCGAGGCAGGCAAGCCCAGTGGTAACAGTACCTCGGCGCACAGGTACAGGCTACCGGTAGAAATATACCGCTCACCCAAAGCCGGCTGGTGGCCGTACATCCCAATCTGCAGCCAGCCTTTGGCATCAAAGGTACCTGGTGCCTCAGTGGTTTTTTTGATTACCGCCGTGAGGGCGCTGCGTACCTGAGCCGACGAAACGCCTTCGGGCAGCTGCCCTACCAGCGCCATATTGGCCAGGTGCTGAAAGGCACCGGCGCGGTAGGCAATGGAGCGGCCAATGATCGGGAAGGTACCTTCGGGCGAGATCAGACGCTCCTGAATGGCCGCGTAACGAACCGCTCTTTTGGTAACGTTGTCAAAAATGGTCTGGTACGTTTTATCAAGCGGCGCAATGACCGTCAGAATGTCGAATAGAAAAGGTTGAATTACGTAGCTGTTGTAGTAGTCCCAGTGGAAATTGGGGCCGTCGCCGTACATACCGTCGCCCAGGTACCATTGCTCGTGTTGCCGAATGGCGTAGTCCAGCCGCATCTTGTCATAATCATAGCCAAATTTGGCAAAAAAAGCTTCAATCATCCCACTGAACAGGAGCCAGTTGTTGAAGCCGGGCCTAATGGCGCGACTGCTCAGGAAGGCCTTAACCACGTTGGATTTTACAGTATCCGGCAGGCTGTTCCAGAGAGCAGGAGCCCGGATAAGTCCATGTGCCAGAAAGGCGGCATCTACCAGGGGTTGCCCCCCTTTATTAAAGTTCATGAAATCCTTCGCCGCCGGGTTGGTAGCATTGGCAAGGGCTTGTTGCGCCAGGCTGAAGTAGGTACTATGGAGTTTTTTTTCTTCACTATCGGCTAGGGCAGTCAGGTTAAGCCAGGGGCCAATGCCCGCCATTAACCGCCCCAGAGCCTCCAGGTGAGTATATTGGGGCCGATCCTGAGTTTTGCCTTCCACGGGCATGTTAGCCCTGAGGGTATCCTTAGCCAGATTTTCCAGGACGGGTCCGGCCAGTTTGTCCAGATGCGCCAGCCAGAACGTACGATCGGTAGTGGCCTGCGGTGAGGAAAAGGAATCAAGGGTACCCGCGCCGAGCAGGCTGCTGGTACCGAGGGTTTTGAGAAATAGCCGTCTAAGCATAAAAATAAATCAGTTGTAGGACAAATATGCCTCTTAGCGGGCATAATTTCAAGTAAACTTTCAGTGACTCCAGGAATGTCTGTTCAATTGAAGCTGTTTCAGAAAGAAAGTTAATTCTTGAATAATTCTAACTGAAACTGATTTTTAAAGCTAAGGGAAGAATTTCAAATAATCGGAAAATTCTGATAGTAATCCGGGAGCTAAGTCATCCCCGGACTACTAACTTTTTGGCCGGAACAAGTCTTTAAGTACCCAAACCCGGTTGGTTTAAAAAAACGAATGGGGTCAATCGGCGGGTAGGAGTACTTTAAAAGTAGCTCCCTTACCAACGGAGCTTTCGGCCCAAATCTTCCCGCCGTTTTTCAAAACTACTTTCCGGGCCAGCGCCAGGCCAATCCCCGTCCCTGAATAGGCATCCTTGTTGTGCAACCGCTGGAACATGAGGAATATCTTGTTGGCATAGTCGGGTTCAAAGCCAATGCCGTTATCCTTTACGGTTATTTCGTAGTAGTGTTTACTGGTATCCAGGTCCGGCTGTTCCACTATCAATTGGCGGGGCAAGGCCCGGCCGGTAACGGAAATAACGGGTGGTACCTCAGGTTTGGAGAATTTCAGGGCGTTATTCACCAGGTTATAAAAGAGCTGGTGCATTTGCCGGGGTACCGCCCGAATGGCAGGCATAGATTCAACGGTAACGGTAGCTTTCTTTTCAGCTATGACCAGTTCCAGGTCCGCTTGTACCGTAGCCAGTACCTCTTCCAGGTTTACTGTTGCGGGCTGCTCCTCCTTGTTAAGGCTGGCAAAGTTCAGTACATCGCTCAGGGCGGTACTCATACGCTGGGCCGCGGCAGTGATTCTTTCCAGCCGTTGTTGGGAGGTTTCGGTAAACTTATTCTGGCGGTCAGACCTTACCATTTCGGTAAATATCTGGATTTTTCTTAACGGCTCCTGTAGATCATGGTGGGAAACGTACGTAAACTGTTCCAGCTCGGCGTTGATGCGCCGGAGGTTATTGTTGGCTTCCAGTAGTTCACGGGTGCGCTCTTCCACCCGGTTTTCCAGCAGTTCGGCCGTTGTTTTATGTTCCTGAATATCGGTGGTGGTACCGTACCATTTTTCAACCGCCCCGTTTTCATTTTTGAGCGGTATACCCCGGGTCAAAAACCAGCGGTAAGCGCCATCATGTCTGCGAATGCGATGCTCTACCTCATAACTGATTCCGCCGTTGATCGCTTCCTGCCAGGTTTTTTCGGTTCTATGCGAATCATCCGGGTGCAGAATCCGTAACCAGCCTTTTCCAATCAGCTGGCTCAGGGATAAGCCCGTATAGTCAAGGTAAACCTGGTTAAAGAAGTCGGCGGTGCCGTCCGCGAGGGTATGCCATACCATCTGTGGCATGAAGTCCAGCACAAACTCAAGCTCACTATTTTGCTCCTCCATTTTCTTCCGGGCCTTTACCTGTTCGGTTACCTCATTGGCTACTACCATTACGCCGGTTATGATTCCATCCACTTCCCGCAACGGATCATAGACAAAATTGAGATAGGTAGTTTCCAGTGTACCGTTCCGGAGCAGCATTACGGGGCGTTCGTTGGCAATGAACGATTCGCCGGTTGTGTAAACTTGCTGTAATAACTCCTCCAGACCCTGATTCCGGATTTCGGGACTCCCTTCGAATATAGGTATTTCCAAGACCTGCTCAGCCGTTTTGCCCCAGATTTCCAATATCCGTTTATTGGCTATTTCAACCACCAGGGAAGGGCCCCTTAGAATACACATGGCAACCGGAGATTGCAAAATCATATTCCGCAGGGTACGTTCACTTTCTACTGCAGCCTCTTCCAGTTTTTTGCGTTGAGTAATATCAATCATAGAGCCAAGCATCCGGAAGGGCTTGCCGTCTTCGTTATGCAAGGCGTAGCCCCGGTCAAATACAATTGCATAGCTGCCATCCGCTTTCCGGAAACGGTATTCCGATGACCATTGCTTACCGCCTGTATCAATTACATCGTGAATATCCTTCATTACCCGCTCCTTATCTTCCGGATGAAGCCTGTTATACCACGACTCAATACCAGGTTCTATGTCTTCCTGTTTGTATAAAAACAAGGTCTTAAAGCCTTCATTCCACCAGATTTCATCGGTAATCAGGTTCCAGTCCCAAATGGCGTCCTGGGTAGCTTTGGCCACCAGTTCAAAGCGCTCATTAGTCTCATTAATAGCTTTTTCAGCCTTTTTACGTTCGGTAATACCCCGGGCAATGGCAAAAAGATGGGGCTTGCCGTCCAGCGTTAGTCCGCCCATGTTAACCTCTACCGGATAAATATGGCCATCCTTGCGTTTATGCAAGGTTTCAAACTGGGGAATGGTTTCTTTTTGTGCTTGGGCAAACACGGCATTAAAAGCTTCATCCTGAAAGATAGGGTCCACATCCGGTACGCGTAAGTCTTTTGCTTCTTCTTGGGTGTATCCCCAGGCTTCGAGTGCTTTTACGTTGAGGTAGGCAAATGTGCCGTCTGCACGCATCAGGATAAAAGGGTCCTCGGCGTGATCGGCCATGTATTTAAACTGCTTTAACTCCTCTTCACTTTCCTTTATTTTTCTTTTTGCCAGTACCTGTCCGGTCACATCTGTGGCCAGTACCAGTACTCCGGTAATGGTGTCGTCCTCCCGGTAGGGATGGTAGGTAAAGTTAAAGTACACGGTTCGCCTTTGTCCGTTGGCTTCTTCAAACTCAGCGGGCATTTCATAGCCATGGAAAGCTTCACCAGTATGATATACTTTCTGTAAAAGGTCCAGAAATCCCTGCCCTTTCATTTCGGGCAGTATTTCAAGAAACGTTTTTCCCAGGGAGCTTTCATCAACTTTCCACAAATCGAACAAAGCTTTATTGGCTATTTCCAGGGTCATATCCATCCCTTTAAAAATTAAAATAGGATTGGGGGCCTGATCAATAATGCTCCGAAGTTTATTCTCACTTTCTCTGATACTCCTTTCCAGTTCTTTCTGCTCGGTGATATCCCTTGTAATCGCAAACATATAAGGTTCGCCATTATAAACCATATGGCCCATATTTATCTCAATCGGGAAAACAAAGGCCTCTTTACTGCGGTAAAAGGTTTCGAACCGAATCTGCTTTTTTTCCTGTACCTGGTCAAAAGTGGTTGGGAAGGTGGCCGCATTCTGGGTAGGGAAAAAGTCAGGTACCCGAAGCTGCCCGATTTCGGCTTCGGTATAACCTAAGGCAGAAATAGCCTTTTGGTTGAGGTAGGCAAAGGAACCATCCCGCCGGATTAGGAAGAAAGAGTTCTGAGCATGGTCAGCCATGTACTTGAACCGCTTTAGCTCTTCTTCGTTTTCCCGGGCTTTCTGCCGGGTCAGGACCTGTTCGGTTACATCGTGACCTACCGCAAACACGCCGGTCGCTACCGAGTCAGTTGGGCACTCCTGGGAATAATAAGGCTTGTAAATAAAGTTTAAGTACCGTATTTCCTCCTTACCGTTGCGGAGCAGAACAATGGGGGATTCATTGGCGTGGAAAGGTTCGCCCGTAGTCCGGACCTGATCCAGCAGGCTTTTGAATCCCTGTTCTTCCAGTTCGGGAATGGCCCGTAGCAGAGGTTTACCTACTACCTCTCTGGTCCGGTCCCATATCTCAAGGAGTTCGTCATTGGCCAGTTCAATCACGTAATCATCGCCGCTTACGATTCCAATGATGACGGGCGCCTGCATAAAAAGCTGATAGGATTTTTCGATTTCCCTGATAGCGGTTTCTCTCCTTTCTGCTTTTATCTGCTCGGTTATCTCCGTTGCCGAATGAATAATATAAAGTACCCGGCCCTGGGCGTCAAGCACCGGTTTGTTACTGGCATACCAGTACCGTTCCGAAAATGTGCCGTCTGGGTTAGGGATATCATAGCGCTGCACCGGTAGTTGGTGCGGTAGTTTGTGAGAAATAATGTATTGAAAGGAAGCCCTCATATTACGCTCCCCCGTAAAGTCCGGATCGTCGGGACTTTTGGGAAACATTTCAAAAAGTCCCTTGCCTACCAGGTCCTCTCTTTTTACGCCGGTTAACTGAACATACTCGTCGGTTACAGCCAGAATGGTGAAACGGGAGGAGTCTGCCTGCAAAAGTGCACTTATACCCGGCATTGCTTCAAAAGCCGCCTTAAAATCAACAGTAGGCTCAATCACAGATTCAGATGTTTCATAGTTCAAAAAGAAAGCGAAGTTACGGAATATCCTTCCTTTTTAACCTGCCAAAGTTTTAATAAGTAGAGGTTTAGGAGGGGTGAAAATAATAGTTGAATAGTTAATTGGCCGGAAGAAAAACCGTAAACGTAGCTCCCTGGTCGGGTTCACTTTGCGCAGTTATGTAACCATTGTGGTTTTTTACTACCTTTCTCACAATAGATAGTCCCACGCCTGAACCCTTATAATGGGTGTTTCCGTGTAGTCTTTTGAATACATCAAAAATTATTTCAGCATCTTTTTGTTCAAAACCAATTCCTTTGTCGCTCACTGAAATAACATGAAAATAGGTGTTCGACTCGGTAGCAGATAGCTGAAGTCCGGTTTCTTTACCCAAAAGTTTACGGTAATGTACCTGTACAAGCGGCATAACCTCCGGACGGCTGTATTTGAGGGCATTGCCAATGAGGTTTTGCATCAACTGACGCAGCTGGCGCTCGTCCCCTTTTATAACCGGCAGCTGCTGAATATCAAGTACTGCGTTTTTTTCGGTGATCGTAACCTCCATATCACTGGTTACCTCTTCTACGATCTGGTTCAGGTCGGTCTCCTGGAAGAAAGTAGTACCCTGGGTAGCGTTGGAGTAGTCCAGCAGGTTATTGATGAGGGAGCGCATTCGCCCGGCGGTAGCCAATACCCGTCCCATAATTTGGGTATTTCGTTCGTCGAGGGAGGTACCCAGGTTGGACTGCAGCAGATCCAGAAAGAAAATAATCTTCCGCAGCGGCTCCTGAAGGTCATGGGAAGCGGCGTAGGCAAACTGTTTCAACTGCTCATTGACTACTCTTAGCTCTTCGGTACGCCGTCCTACCAGCTGTTCAAGCTCCTCGGCACTTCGGCGCAGAGCTTGTTCGGCCTCTATTTCCAGACTGATATCCCGTACCTCAATAACCGTAGCAACCGGCACACCATTCTCAAAAATAGGGCTGGCAGCGCAGCTCACCGGAAAGGAGGTGCCGTCCTTTCTGAAAAACAAATCACGGTGAGCCCGCACATCAAAATTCTCGGGCAGGGCCCGGTCGATCGGACACTCCTGCATTGGATAAAAGGAGCCGTCCGGGCGATGGTGGTGAATGAGGTAGTGGAGGGGTTTTTCCCTTATCTCCACCTGGCTATACCCAAACAGTTTCTCGCCGGCCGCATTCATAAACGTACAATGTCCCGTTTTGTCCATCATGAACAGGGTAGCGGTAGCATTATCCGTAGTTGTTTTAAAGAGCAGGTTTTGGTAGGCAATGGCTTCCTGGTTACGTTTTTCTTCGGTAATATCCCTTTGTACGCATACTAACATGGTTTTATTCCCGATTTGGATTGCCGTAATATGGGAATAAGTAAAGAAAGCAGTACCATCTTTTCGCTTGTTGTGCCATTCTCCGTTCCAGAATCCCCGCTCTTTCAGCTGGCCAAGTACTTCCGCTACTTTTTGTTGATTTTCATTTTCTTCATAATAATTCTGCACGGTTACGTGCTTTCCAATCAACTCGCCAGGGCTATATCCAAATATACGGTCCTCGGCGTTATTCGTGAACAGGATATAGCCATTTTCATCGGATACCGATACGCCTTCGTCCATACTTTCCAGCACGGTGGCCTGTAGCTCCAGGGATTCCTGTAACTCTTTAAAATCATGAATATCGGTGCAGGTACCTACCCACCGCACTACCTTATCTCCTTCTTTGATAGGCTCAGCCCGCGTAATATGCCAACGGTATTCGCCATCCCGACGGCGGTACCGTAGCTCTACCTCATAGGGGGTGCCGTGTTCGAGGCAGTAGGCCCACTGCTCAAAAATTTCCTCTCCGGCCTTCGGGGCCAGCGTATTGGCCCAGCCGTTACCTAATGCTTCTTCTACGGCTTGTCCGGTGTACTCATACCAGCGGGTGTTCAGGTAGTCGACCTCACCGTCTGGCCGGGCGGTCCAGGCCATCTGGGGCAGGGATTCCAGCAAGGTTTGCTGCCGGTACTCCTGCTTTTTTCGATCAGTAATATCCCGGTAGTACCAGGCCCAGCCATAGTTGACGCCATTTTCTGCCACAATGGGAGTCCCACGCCGCTCGAGAACCCGGCCATCTTTGAATAAGAATTCCTCGCAGCTATTGAGCCTTTCATTGGAAGAATATAATTTACTGGTACTAGCCAGGTATTCCTGCGGGTCTACCAATAGGTTTACTGCGTAACGCAGGGCAGCTTCTCTATCCTTCTTATCCAGCATCTGCTGGGGAATATTCCAGATTTCAGCAAAGCGCTTGTTGTGCAGCAGTATTTCACCTTTGGCATCTACAAGGAGCACACCATCGGGTGTAGCCTGGTTTTGGGCTTCCAGTACTGCCGTACGGAAACTCAGGGTATTTTCAGCTTCTTTTTTCTCCGTAACGTCAATCAGAATACCTGCCATGCTGCTGGTTTTTTTTTCCTGATTGAACTGAATGGCTCCCCTTCCAATGGCCCACCTGACTTTTTTCTGAGCGTCAAGTACCCTGTACTCGGCTTCAAAGTCGGCCCCGGTTTCCAGGCTGCGGCTGAGCCGCCCCCTTACCAATTCCTGATCGTCGGGATGGATGGACTCAATGAATGTTTCGGCCGGTAAACCTTCGGAAATAGTCTGTTCATTAATTCCAAACATGCTTGCCAGGGCCGCTCCGGTATACACTTTATTCTGATCTATATCCCAATGCCAGGGGGTTACTTTTCCGGCTTCGAGAGCAGCCTGAAGTTGGGTCTGTGCTTTGTCCAGTTCATACTGAATGCTAAACTGTTGCAGACTGCTGAACCTTAGTTCAATCTCATGCATGACCAGCCGGGCAAAATGAACCAGGAGCCGTTTGTCTTCTCCGGAAAAGGTGCGGGGCACGGTGTCGACAATACAGGCCGTACCAATAGGGAGGCCCTCTTTGGTAATGAGAGGCGCCCCGGCATAGAACCTGATTCCGCCTTCGGTAGCCACAAAAGGATTTTCCTGAAAACAAGCCTCGCCGGAGGCATCTTCGATAATAAGGGGTTCGGTTCCTAAAATAGTCAGGGAGCACAGGCTATCTTTCCTGTCTACCATATTTCGGCCAAAAGGCCCAAACTGCGATTTATAGTATACGATTTCTTTATCTACCAGAGAAATAAAGGCAAGAGGGGCCCGAAACACCTGGGCCATCATCTGGGTAATGGTATCAAACGATTCTTCGGCCGGCGTGTATAAAATCTCATATTTATGTAACGCTTCTAACCGCTCGGCATCATTTAAAGGGATGATGTCTTTACTTAAAGCTTCAAGCATAAATTCACTGATTTTAAATAATGTGAGTATGGATTAGGGTTTGAATATAGTTAAGTCCATTTTATATTCAACGTGTCAGGAGCAAATTGCTCAACCCAATGCCGCGAGACCCAGATACATCTATCATTATAGGTGCCAATACTATTTGGTCAACTAAATAGCAGGTACTTGGTTTCGTGTTTTTTACTTCTTTGCCTCTTTTGTAAAAAATGGGGTTCCTACTGAGGCCCAACGGAAAGTACTACCTTTATCAGTAACAATCGTGCCAGCCGGTTAGTAGTACTACCAATAGGCTCAATTGAGAGGCCGCAGGAATTACTACCATAAGCAAAAACTTGCTCCAATTGCCACATAAGTATCTTGCGGGCCAACGACGCTTTTATGGAAAGCTACTAATTCAAAACCATGAATCGTCGAAGTTTTACCCGGATGGCCCTGCAAACCACCGCACTGGCGGGGGTAGCTTCCGCACTTGGAAGCTTTACCCGGGCCAGGTCCTCAGTGCGGCTGGGCGGCCCCGTTTTTGACAAGTACCAAAGTCCCGACGAGTGGATAGCGGCCCTGAAAAAGCAGGGATACCGGGCGGCTTACTGTCCGGTGAAGGTAGGTACCCCGGCCGCTGACATCAGGGCCTACGAGCAGGCCGCCCGGCAGGCCGATATTGTAATCTCCGAAGTAGGGGCCTGGAGCAACCCCATCAGCCCGGACCCCAAAATGGCCCGGGAGGCCTTTAAGAAATGCGTGGATTCGCTGGCGCTGGCGGAGGACATCGGGGCCAACTGCTGCGTGAACATCAGTGGTTCTAAAAATTCTGTTCACTGGGCCGGGCCGCATCCGAACAATCTTAGCCAGGGTACCTTTGATGAAATAGTGGAAGTAACCCGCAAAATCCTGAACGAAGTACAACCCACCCGTACCTACTTCGCCCTGGAACCCATGCCCTGGACCTACCCCGACTCCGCCGATTCGTACCTGCGGCTGATTAAAGCCATCAACCACAGGCGCTTCGGTGTACACATGGACCCCATGAACCTGGTAGTAAGTCCCCGGTCTTTTTATGGCAACGAGGAGCTGATCAGGGAGTGTTTCAAAAAACTGGGTCCCCACATCCGGAGCTGCCACGGGAAAGACATTATCCTGAAAGAAGATACCTACACGCCCCAGTTGTTTGAATGCCGGCCCGGCCTGGGTAGTCTTGACTACGGCGCATTCCTGACCGAACTGAGTAAACTACCCAATATCCCCCTGATGATGGAGCACCTGACTACCGCCGAAGAGTACCAGCTGGCGGCTACCTATATTCGTACGGTGGGAGAAAAACAGGGTATAACCCTCTGAGGGGCTGGTAATATAAAGAACAGCTAAATGAAACACGTTTCCGTATTTATTTTATTCCTGATGTTTGTTTTTTGCAACCTCTGTACTGCACAAAACAAGAAAGAACTGCCAAGTTCAACTACATTGCAGGAAACCAAAGGCGTAATCACTTCCTACGGGCCCAGCACTTCTGTTCGGACGATCACGCAGGATAAAAAGGGCAACCTTTGGCTTGCTTCAAACGAAGGTATTGTTCGGTACGATGGGAAGTCATTTACCAATATCACAGGTGATAGAAGTACAAACCGCTTTTTTTCTGTTCTGGAAGATAGAAAAGGAAATTTCTGGTTCGGTAATCATGGTTCAGGTGTTTATTATTACGATCCCAAACGGGCAGTTGGGAAATCCCTTCAGCATTTTACAACCTCGCAGGGGCTTGTTGACAATGGGGTTGTGTGTATTTATGAAGATCGAACCGGCAATATCTGGTTCGGCACTAGGGGTGGAGCAAGCCGTTACGATGGAAAATCCTTTCAAAATTTTACAACTAAAGACGGATTGCCCGATAATTCGATTAATTCTATTATTGAAGACAAAACAGGGAAATTGTGGTTTGGCACAAGTGGAAATACGGGCATTTATGACGGAAAAACATTTGCCATTTTAACCGCAAACGGTACTTTTAGTAATGTTTGGTCGATAATCGAAGATAAAACAGGTAATATTTGGCTCGGTGGCGGGAATGGCCTCCGGCGGTATAATGGCAGTACCTCTACCACTTACACGGAGAATTTTGTGGGGTACGTCTACGAAGATAAAAAGGGCAACATTTGGACTAGTGGAAGAAATGATAATGGAGTATGGGTCCTTTCCCGTTATGATGAAAAGTCAATGTCTACTAACAAGCCAATTGTAATTGAAATAACACACTCATTAAACCTTTTTGGAATGTTAGAAGCCAATGATGGAAGTATTTGGTTTGGCTCATTCGATGGCGTGTACCGTTATGATGGAACCACCATTACCGACTTTAAAAAGTAAAGATAGAAAGCCTATTAAATCATGCCATCAGAGTTGATGATTAAATAGTAAGTAGTTTTGCCGACACGCCTTAGATGCGAATGTTAACTAATAAATAAAAATATACCTGTTCCTAACAATTATATCCTGATGAAAATACAAAAACTAAAAGCCGTAACGCTTGCCACAACTTGTATGATAGTAGCTGCAGGTACCTGGATGCAGGTGGTGGCCCAGAAAAATATTGGTGTCGGAGCCAAGCCGGTAAATGGCGCCGAGGTGTACTTTGACGGCTCCCGCAAAATGCTCGATGAAAAATGGACCTACTGGGACGGGCCGCGCCTGTCGGCTACGTTACCCATAAAATGGACCGTAGTGCAGGACCCCACCGGTAAGGGCATGGCCCTGAACAGCAATGATCCCGCCGGAGCCGGTGGCAAGTACGGTGCCGCCGACATAGTTACCAAAGAAAAATTCCGGGACTTCCGGGCGCACGTGGAGTTTTATATTACCAAGCCCGGCGGCAACAGCGGCGTGTACCTGCAGAACCGCTACGAGATTCAGGTACTCGACGGCGACACTACCTCGCACGGGATGGCGGCGGTCATCAACGAATCTCCTTCGCCTTACCATGCTTACAACGGAGTGGGTAAGTGGAACTCCTACGATATAGTGTTTCGGGCGGCCCGCTTCGAAAACGGCAAACGTACCGAAAAAGCCATGGTCACCATGTACTTCAACGGAAAAAAGGTACACGACAACCAGCTTATCAATCAGGTGTGGGGCGGTCCCAACTCGGGTATGGACGGTGGCAACGAAGGCGGCAAAGGGATCACCGACGCCCCCGGCGGGCTGAAACTACAGGCCGAAGGCCACGATGTACTGTACCGGAATATCTGGATTCAGAAACTCGACCTGAAAGAGGCAAAGACCAGTTTTTAATTTTTTTCAGTCCTACCCAAAGCCCCGCCCCGGCGGGGCTTTTATTTTTTGTCCGGTTCTTCTAAATTAGCTGACGAAAGCCCGGGCCCGGTATTATTTTTATGGTACAACAGGAGGCCCGACGGAAGCCGGTTTAGTACCAGTGCAGGGTGGAATTCTCTATATAAAGTACTTCTTCTTGTGTTAGACTAATCCGGAAAGCTGAACCGAACGACTTAACCAAAAACAGACGATCATGATCAAGATAAATAACGAAGATGAGTACGAAAAGGCCTCCGAGCGGGCCGATGAAATCTATAACGCCAAACCGGGTACTCCCGAAAAAAAAGAACTGGAGGCACTGCTGAAAGCCATTAAGCAGTACGAAGATGATTTTATCCGGATGCTGAAAGAAAATGGCTAAGCGTACCGGGCCCGGTACCCCTTAGATTAAGAAATTATTAATATTTCCCCCTTCCTCCCGGACAGCTCCACGTCCTACACCAACCTCCTGGTTACTGGCACCAACTCGATACCTCCGACTCGGAGTGTTACAATTAAAAGACGTTAGGTACCTTATTCCAATGTCCCTTTTATGATTACCTCGCTTTGAACGCGAATTGAGTTGCACCGTTACCCGCCGCTAAGCCAGGAAAGTTAGATTTTTAAGTAGAAAAACGGAGTTTTATCGTTTAGTTACAATAATCGGGGCGGTAGGCAAGTGTCTGGAAGTTAACAAATAAGGAATTAGCACCAAATGCCGTCAAAGTTGTGAAATGTTTTCTAAGTGGAATCCGGGTAGTTCCGGCGGTCGTAGCGGGCTTTCTGTTGTCTGTTTGGGTAGAGGTACCTGCGGTGGCGCAGCCTGCCGGAGCGGTGGGGGCTCCAACGTACCGGGGTATTTATCTGGATGAATTTACTACCATACTTGGTAACAGCCCTCGCGAAGACTCGGTACTACAGTGGTGCGTGGGAAACGGATTTAATGCCATCAGCCTCTATGACCTCCATAAGGTAATGGTCCGAAAAACCGGGCAGGACAGCCTGGCGCGGTTTATCCGGAAAGCCCGCGTGGACTACGGTATTTCGCAGGTAGCGGCCGTGCGTGGCATATCCCGGGACTTTGTCCAGATGGTACAGTACGACAGCTCGCGTACGGAGCCCATGGAGCGTTTTACGGCTTATAATCTTGAGAATGAATGGTGGAACAATGGAAGTGAGTGTAACTTTGACTGCTATGCGCGCATCCTGGAACTGATGCAGCAGAAAGCCCGGCGGGGCAGTCCACCCCGGATCAGGGAGGCTTATATCGGGTGGTTTATAAATCCGGCCCGGCAGGAGGCGAAGCAGGCGGGTACCCTGGTCAGAATGCTCGACCGGATTTTGGTACATGCTTACCGTAAAGTACCGGAGTTTGAGTACCTGAGGGAGCGCTTTACCTACCTGGGAAAGGAGGCTCAAAAGCAAAACCGAACGCTGGATGTCATAGTACTGTTTAGTGCCGAGCCCGAATTTATGGCTGATTACTACCAGGTGAAGGGGAAAAACCGTACGTTTGAAGAGGCATACCGGGATATGGTAAGCCAGTTTGAAAAGGCAGACTTTGAGGGGAAGCGCAATATTCGACTGATTGGCTACCAGCTCTTTGCGTATTCGTTTGCCCGGACGGCCCGACCCCGGATTGTTGCCCGTTAATAGAATTTATTTAGTACTTACATATTCCTAAATCATTACCAATGAAAAACATCAGCAGAAAAGAATTCATCAGAGATCTGTCGCTCCTGGCAGGTGTAGCGGCCCTACCCGGTTTGGCGCACGCATCTTCGGCGGAATTACTGAAGGCGTCCCAAATGAAGCTGGGGCTGGTGACCTACCTGTGGGGAAAGGATTGGGACGTACCTACCCTGATAAAAAACTGCGCGGCTTCGGACATAGGGGGCGTTGAGCTACGCGTGGACCACGCCCACAAGGTCATGCCCGATCTTTCGGCTGCCGCCCGGAAAGAAGTAAAGAAAAGCTTTGCCGACAGCCCCGTCAAAATTGTGGGTATGGGTACCAACGAACAGTATGACTCGCCCGATCCGGCCAAACTGAAAGCGTCTATAGAAAGAACCAAAGAGTTTGTCAGGTTGAGTGCTGATGTCGGGGGGACCGGCGTGAAAGTAAAGCCTAATCAGTTTCATAAAGATGTACCCCACGAAAAAACGCTGGAGCAGATTGGCCGGGCGCTGGGTGAACTGGGAAAGTATGCCGCCGATTTCGGCCAGCAGATCCGGCTGGAAGTACACGGCAACGAAACCCAGGACCTGCCCAACATCAAAACCATCATGGACCATGCCGACAGCCGCAACGCCACCGTGTGCTGGAACTGTAATCCGGAGGATTTGAAAGGGGAGGGGCTGGTCCACAACTTCAATCTGGTCAAAAACCGCTTTGGCGATACAGTTCATGTGCGGGAACTGGACGATACCAGCTATCCGTACCAGCAGTTGATGGACCTTTTTGTAGGTATGGACTACAAAGGCTGGATCTTGCTGGAATGCCGCACCGACCCCGCCGATAAAGTACAGGCGCTGATAGCGCAGCGAAAGATTTTTAATGATATGATTGCCAACGCCCGGAAGAAAAAGGGCCGGGGATAGTTTAAAACAGAAGCGGGAGGCCAATCAGCCTCCCGCTTCTGTTTTATTGGACCGCTAAAAACTACTTTTCGATAGTCTGCTTTCCTCCTTTCAGGGGTATTTGTTCGCCCCGCCAGACCAGGGTACCCGTCAGACCAGCGGGAAGGGTAATATCCGCCTTCAGGCGGCCGTTGGACTGCCGGGTGTAGCTAACGAGAATATCACCGGCCGGATGAGGTACCTTCCCGGAAGCCTGCTGCAGTGAGCCCAGGGCAGGCTCAATTCGTACCGTCTTGAAGCCGGGGCTGCCGGGCTTGATGCCGCATACGGTGGCCAGCAGGTCGTAGTTGGGACTGGCGCTCCAGGCGTGGCAGTCGGAACGGGTAGGGTCTTCCTGTTCGGCAAAGGTAGTCAGACCCAGGTCCAGCATGTTGCGCCAGGGCTGTAGATGGTTAAGGTAGTCGTTGGCCATCCCTACTTTCTCCAGGGCCCGGTTGGTATAAAAGTCGAAATAGATGGTGGTGGGTGTCAGACTCTTATCTGAAAGTACCTTTTGCATGATTTCGGGTTGCCGCCCGGTGGGTACTGTGTTGGTCAGGATAGCGAACAGGTTGGCGTGCTTGCTGAAAAATTGCTTATCGGGCGCATCAGCGAGCAGGCCCCGGCTCTCGTCCCAGCAAAGGTCGTAGGTCGCTTTTTTAAGCCGGACCGACTGGCTGCGGTACTGCCGGGCATCGTCGGGGCGGCCCAGGGCGTCGGCCAGTTCGGCGGCGTAGTCCAGGGCGTAGGCGTACTGTAGCGTGATATTGGAAGTATATTCATCCTTACCAATGGGTAGGTTATCCTTGCCGTGAAAGGGCTTATGATCCACAAAATTCCACCAGGGCAGGTTGTGCAGCATTCCCTTTTCTCCCACGTGCCTTTCAAACCAGCTTAGTACACTCTGCACCCCCGGGTACAGCGACCGCACAAAGGGCAGGTCGTCGCGGTATTGGTAGTAGTCGTGGATCATGGCGATGTGGAAGAGCGAGTAGGGCGGTATGAGCTGCTGCAGCGCGTGCGGATAGCGGCTGGCCGTCAGTCCCTCCGGAATGCGAGACTCGTCAAAGTGCATCAGGGCCTGCCGCGCCAGCCGGTCGTCGCCGGATACGTAAAGTGAAATAAGCGCCTGAATGCGGGTATCGCCAATGTACTGCAGTTGCTCCCAGTAGGGACAGTCCACGTAGGTTTCGATGGCGCAGAGGCGGGCGGTACGCCAGCCTACGTTCCAGATCTGGCTAAGTACCGGGTCGTTGCTCTTAAAGCTACCCTTTTCTTCAAACGGATAACCGGTAAAGGTGCCGTACAGGTCGTGAATAACCAGGGGTTCTCCTTTGGTATCTATGTCCAGCTGTAGGTAACGGTAGGTCCGGAACCAGAGCGGACGGAACTGCCGACGCGCCCCGCCGTCGGGTTGAAAAATGTCGTAGTGCCCAATGATTTCCTTACCCTCAATTTCGTTACGATTGCCTTTTTTCCAGTCTTTGTCGTAAAGCGCTTCCTGATACGTCATCTTTATTTCGCTGCCGCGGCCCCCGCTCACGAGCAGGTGCGGGTAGGCGTTGGTCAGGTAAGTCTGGTCGAGCAGGATGGTACCTTTGGAATTAGCCGGAATGGTCAAATCGCCTTTTCCCGCCAGGAATCCTTCCTGAATTTTTCCCAGACTGGTACGCGCTACTTTGGGTATCCGCACCAGCTGCTCTTCCATCATCGGAATGGGGCGGGGCACCAGCCCCCACTGGCTGTCGCGACTGAGGCCGTAAGGAGCGCCCTGACCAAAAGATTTTGCTTTCTGCCACTGGCTGTCGTCGTAGTCGGCCTGCTGCCAGCCCCAGGGGTAGCGGGTGGCGTCCACTTTTTCGCCCGGACCCGTTACGTAGTAGCCCCGGAAGGCTATCGGTCCAAAAGGAATGGGCGCGTAGGCTTCATTCTGGGTCACCAGCCAGCTGTTGTCGGTATTGACGGCTTTTTCTGCTTCGGTATTTCCCTGCATAATAAAACCTGTATGGTTGGATACCTGCGCGATGGGTGCGTGCTGGGCGAAGTTCCACACCTCGGCGGCCAGGATATTTTTTCCGGCGGTCAGGTGCGGGGCCAGGTCTATCGTTTCGTAACGCCAGTGCGCTTTATCCCCGCGAGCGGGGCCTTTGGCTACTTCTTTGCCATTAACGTAGAGCCGGTACCGGTTGTCGGCTGATACGTGTACTACATAGCTTTGCGGCCGGGCCGGCAAATCAATGCTTTTGCGGAAATGGTAAATACCATAATCGGTAGGATCGATGGTGGGGTGACCAATCCAGCGGGCCGGCCACGATTCGCGCAGGAGGGCGGGATTGGTGGTAGCCGTAGCCTGGTAGAAGGGGGAAAAGTTACGGTACTGGGCCTGCGTTGCCGCCGTGATTAGCAGGAGCAGGGAGAAAAGTAACAGGTACTTATTCATACGGAGCGTACAGGTTTTGCGCAAACTTACGAAAGTACTAATAAGACATCCAGGGGCTTGTGGCTACTCACCCCGGGTGGTGTAAGGTCGGGTTCTTTAAAAGAAAAGTCCCCTGCTTTTGGGCAGAGGACCAGAAAATAGTGGTGTTTAGCAAGAAACCTACTTACTCCGCTGAAAGTGGAGGCTTTGATTGGAAAGGCCGTTGCTCAGGATGACGAGCGTCTCTCCGGAATCCTTGATCTGATACGTAGCCGCGTTTTTCAGTAGCTCAAAGTACCGCTGCTCAAACTGCATGGCTTCCGGTGAGCCTCCCATCCGGGTACTTCCCAGATCAGCCACCGCCAGCGTATTATTGGAAGCATCGGCCTGGTAAGCGGCAAAGTAGTAATTCACCGAGGACCTTCCGGATAACATCAGCTTTCCATTTTCATCGGGTACCCCCTTGAATTCCAGCGTAACCTCATAAGGGTACTCTGCTTTATCCCCGAAATGTTTGAACTTCCAGGTACCAGTTAGCTCAGCCGTGGCGGAAGTTCGTTCGCTTTTCAGGGCATCCACTTTTTCGGGCTGGCAGGCTATTCCCATAAGCACTGCCAGCATTACTCCCAAACTTAAAAATACCTTTTTCATAGCTAATTCTTTGTTACTAAGTTTTTAATCTTACTCCTAAAAAGTACCAGTAAGATTCATATAACAAAGATTTGGTTGGAATAGAGCCAGAAAAATTTCTACAAAAACTGTTTAGTTGCTCCAAAAGGTGAGAAGAGGTTATTTCAGCCTTACTACTACCAGGCTGTACGTATCCTTCCAGGGTGATTTCAAGGCCTTCCAGTTAGACCAGGGGGTACTTCCGGTTTCTTTGTATTCACCCGTAAATGGATTGAACCATGTTACTTCCAGCTTACCGCCCGGGGGCTCGGGCAGTACGGCGTTAATCTGGTAGTTGCTGGCTGGTACCAGGTAAATAAACAAATCTTTCCCGTTGGAGAGAGGAAGTCCACTGCTGGCCAGGTTGTCGGCACCTACCCGACTATTGGTAGTAATTTTTGGCGTGGAAGGCACCAGCTCATTAAAGTTATACTTGGTAAAAAATTGCTGCATGTGCCGGTAGTAGTCAAAGCGGGGCGGGGCGAAGGAGTGGCCTTTTCGCAGAGGGTCATAAATAACGATATTCCAGGAGGTATTCTGCCAGTAGTAGGTTGAATAAACGCCCGCGAAAACACATTCCAGATTTCGGATAAGACAAATTTCGGGACTGGTGTAGTTGCCTTCAAACGTATGATAAGGGCCTTCTTCGTAGCCACCATGTTCAATGTTCATGACGGGCTTGCGGGGGTAGCGGTTATAGGCCTGAAGCATGAGCGAGTACAGGTCGTTCCGCCAGCTCTGGATGGAGATGAAATCCACCTTGTCGGGTTCGCGGGAGCAGTATTCGTAGTCGTGCACCGTGACGAGGCGCTTGTACTGATCCTGGCTCCGGAGGCGACTGATTCGTTCGTTGATGTAGGGTATATCGACACGGCCGTAGTCCAGAGCTTCCTTGGAAACATCCCAGATGATGTTGGGATAGGCCTGGTAGCGGGCTATGATGTAGTCGTAGTAGAGGTTGTCGGCCCAGGAGTACATGTCCGGCCAGTTGACGTTCTTGTTCCAGACGTAAATCATGATGTGCGCCACTACACCCTGCTCGTTCAGGTGCTCAATGACCCGGTCGAAGTGCTTGAAGAAATCAATATTCAGTCCCGAAAAATCAGGCTTTTCATTAGTACCTAAAAAAGGAGAGTAACCTGGCTTTTTGTATTCGTATTCGGCGGGTACGTTTTGAGCCGTTGACCAGTTTACCCCGTAGGCGTATACGTTCATCACTACCTGATTGAACCCGTTGTCCCTGATCGCTCCGGTAATTTGCCGTGTGCGGGGAATATCATCCTTGTTGCCGTAGTCCAGCGCAAAGAGCCAGTCCAGCTCAAATGCCAGGCTGAAATAGGGCGTACCATCTTCGTAAACAAACTTGCGCGGGTCTTTCGGGTCTACCCTTACGGCCCCATGCTGATTGCTGTTCCGGTTGGGCGTGGCCGTCAGCTTACCGGATTTGCCGGTGAGTTCAGCCAGGGAGGAGTAGGTTTCGTACGTCCATTCACCCTCCGCCGTGGGGGAAAACCGCACCACCCATTCGCCATTGTCGTTGTAAAAGCCGGGAATCCGGAGGCTAGTTTGCCCGGGACCACGGAAAGTAGCCCCGAAGGTAATGTCAAACGGAGAGCCGGGGGGAAGTTTTTTTACTTTAAAAGAAATATCCTGCACTTTCCACCTGGGTACTTCCAGCGGTGGCGTTTTTGAATTGGAAGTACCCATAGGTACCTCAGCCTGAACCAACCCCGCTGTTATCAGGAAGGTACCCAGCAGGGCAATAATAAATCTTGTCATGTTTAGTTAAAAACTACGAGTTACACCCTGGGAAGTACCCAGGGTTTTCTATAATCAGGAGTGATAAGTGCGTTGGCGGCCTTGTTTTTTCCAAAGTTCTGGCTCTTCTCGTCCCACTCCAGCCGACTGTTGGTTCGCAGGGCTATGTTACCCATGTGGGCGTACATGGCTACCATTCGGCCGGTTTCAACGGGGCAGTTCGTCTCCTTGCGCTCCCGGATGCATTCTAACCAGTTCTTGACGTGTCGGTCGTGGCTTTCCTTCCAGCCTTTCTGAGCCATTTCTGGCGCTTTAAAAGCACCCTTATCTGATTCGGGAAACACCTCCCAGCTGTTGCGGTCCACAACCATGGTAGCTTCATTGCCAATAAAAGCCAGTCCATAGGAGCGACCGTAGGGGCCTTTCTGGAGGCCCGCGCTATGCTCCCAGGTTATAGAGTAGTCGGGAAGCTGGTATACCGCGCTCAGGGTGTCGAAGGTTTCGTGGTGGAAGTCGGGATTGAAAAAGTTACCACCCGTAGCCGACACTGACAGCGGTGCCGACTTCACATCCTTTACCCATAAAGCCATGTCCAGCAGGTGAGCGCCCCAGTCGGTCATCAGGCCGCCGCCATAGTCCCAGAACATCCGCCAGGAGCCGTGGAAACGGCTGGGGTTAAAAGTCCGCTCCGGGGCCGGTCCCAGCCACTGATTGAAGTCCACCCCGGCGGGTACGGGCTGGTCGGGTACTTTGGGGCGTCCGGCGGCGTAGTTGAAGTTGGCCCAGCTGTGTACTTTCCGTACTGAGCCGAGTCCGCCCGCCTTGATAAATCCCATGGCATTTTGCCAGAGCTCGCCACTGCGCTGCTGCTGTCCTACCTGCACCACCCGCTGGTAGTGCCGGGCGGCTTTTACCATGGCGTTGCACTCTCCAATGGAGTTGGCCATGGGCTTTTCTACGTACACATCCTTACCCGCCTCGCAGGCGTAGGCCATGGCCAGGCAGTGCCAGTGGTCGGGGGTACCTACTATCACCGCGTCAATATCTTTGTTATCCAGTAGCTTTCGGAAATCGCCGTAGAGCTGGGGCTTTTTCCCCTGCTTTTTAAGTACCTCTTCGGCCCGCCGGTTCAGGACACTTTCGTCAATATCACTCAGGCCCACGCATTCCACATTGGGCTGGTTAAGGGCGTGGCTGAGTATCCCAAAGCCCATGTTGTTGCAGCCAATCAGGCCGACCGTTATTTTTTCATTGGCCGAGGTGCGTACCCGAGCGGCCTGGCCGGTAGCAGGTACCAGCATCCAGGCCCCGGCGGTAAGGGAGGCCAGGGTACTTTGTTCAAGAAATTTTCTTCGGTTCATCTGCTGAAATGTATACTAAAAAAGACTCATTTTACTAAAAATCAAAAGTAACGCTTGTATACTACCAGGTAACTTCCTTAATTTTGCGCAACGTGATTCTTCCGGCTCATGCTCCTCGTTGCCCAAAAACAGAACTGGTCAGGGTGGTGAAAGAATTCAATCAGGGTGTTTGGTAGTATTAATCCGGCTATTTTTTAATTATTTAAATGTACAAATAAAAAATAGGATACAGACGAGATTTAGGGCAAAATGAAATTTTTTAACAAACGTATATCTAGTAACGTTTTGGTGAAGTGATAATGGTTTGTGGGCGCGGATTTTAGAATAACCAGTAGAGTTATCACCAATAATGTTACGAGGCGTATGCTGTTTAACTCTTTACACTTTCTGCTTTTCTTTATAATCATAACAGCCTGCTATTTTAACCTTGGGTGGGGGGGGAGGTGGCGGTTGCTCCTTTTTGCGAGCTGTTATTTTTATATGGCTTTTAAGCCGGTCTACATCCTTATCCTGGCGGTAACTATAATTGTCGATTACCTCGCCGGTCTCTGGATTGAAAAACATACGGGCCAGACCCGGAAAGTCATCCTGATTATTAGCCTCCTCTCCAATATTGGCTTTCTGGCTTTTTTTAAGTACTACGACTTTTTAGTTGACAATATAAACACCGCCTTTCTGCAGCTGCTGAGTTTACCAAAGCCACTACCCATGTTGGGGGAGGTAATACCGGGTATAATACTGCCCATTGGTCTGTCTTTTCATACCTTCCAGGCCATGAGCTACACTATTGAGGTTTACCGGGGGAATCAGCCCGCCGAGCGGCATTTTGGGATTTACTCCCTGTACGTGATGTTTTACCCGCAGCTGGTGGCTGGCCCCATTGAGCGCCCTCAGAATGTACTTCCGCAGTTTCATCGGTACCATTCCTTTGATTGGGAAGCGGTAAAAAGCGGGTTGATGCAAATGGCCTGGGGAATGTTCAAGAAAGTAGTCATTGCCGACCGACTGGCCCTGATGGTCGATCATGCGTACCGGATGCCGGAGGGGCATTCGGGTACTACCCTACTGGTTGCTACGTTTTTCTATACTTTTCAAATTTACTGTGACTTCTCGGGTTACTCCGACATGGCAATCGGGGCCGCAAAGGTCATGGGCTTTGACCTGATGACGAATTTCCGGAGCCCCTATTTGTCCAAATCAATTTCAGAGTTTTGGGGGCGCTGGCACATATCCCTTTCTACCTGGTTCAGAGACTACCTATACATTCCGCTGGGGGGAAACCGGGTGGCCGAGGGTAGGATATATGCCAACCTGATGCTGGTGTTTGTGGTTAGCGGGCTCTGGCACGGTGCCAGCTGGAATTTTATAGTTTGGGGTTTTTTGCACGGTACCTATCTGGTACTGGCCAAGCTGCGTGACGACCACCTGCCTGCGCTAAAGCTGACCCCAACGCCCTGGACTCAGGTACTGAATGTTATCATTACCTTTTTACTGGTCATGCTGGCCTGGGTATTTTTCAGAGCGTCGTCGCTTTCGGATGCGTTTTATATTATTCAAAAAATGATTTTCCCTACCGACTTTCAACTTTCAACTACGCTCTCCCGGGCTGAAATAATTTTCAGTTTCTTTTTAATTACTTTTCTCATTTTTAAGGAGCGCTTTTACCCTCATATTGACACCAGCCATACTACCCGTTTCTATGTCCTCTTCCTGTGTGCCTGTACCCTGATTTACCTGTTTGGAATTTACAACTCTAACCAGTTTATCTATTTTCAATTCTAAATGCGCAGGACCTATGGTACTTAGATTTCTCAGCATTCTCGTTGCGGGCATAGCATTGGGATTCATTATTATTGCCAATTCAGATGCCTTGTTCTATGCCTGGACGAACAGTCGCTTTTTCCCCTCGCCCAACCGCTACGGCGACTTATATAACCTTACCAACCTCCGCACTTTTAAGGAGCGGGATTATGCTACCCAATCTGTTTTAACTCCGCTAGATTTCCCCCGCCATAAACGGCAGGCTGATGTACATTTATACCTGTTTGGGGATAGTTTCATCGACCGGATTCCGCTGGAGTCCTATTGTGCAGGCCAAACGGAGTTTGAAAGAGTAGGGGTGAGCAGCCGGGAAATAACCCTGAATCCTAATCAGGTAAATATCCTGATTATCGAGAACGTCGAACGGGGTATCGCTGACCGGTTCAGCAACTACGATTACTTCAATACGTATATTGAAAACGCGGGGTACTATACGGCGACTACCAGAAAGAGGTTTAAAAATAACCCTTCGGTCAATCTGGGGATTTGGGGTGACTTCGGAGGCCATGCCGTTGAAGAGCGACTTCAGCTACTGCTGGGAAACTACGGCCCTTTTTTATTGTTAAAAGAATTCAAGGCCTGGGTAAATCTGTGGCTATTGAACAAGGTAGACGGTAACAATGTACTTTCCAGCGATAAGAAGTATCTGTTCTACCAGAACGAGGCCAGCCGGACCGTAGGTTACACCTCCTCCTTCTATCCGATTCCCGATACCGTAGTAACCCAGTTTGTGAATAATATGGACAAGGTATACCGGCATTATCGCCAAATGGGATTCGATGAGGTGTACTTTGCCATTATTCCCAACAAGGCCACTATTCTGGCTCCCAATGAAGGCTATAACCGGCTGATACCAAGAATAATGAAAGAGTCAGCGGGGCGTTTTCAGATGATAGACATGTACAGCAAATTAAAAAATACGATTGACTACTACCATGTGGGCGATGGGCATTGGAATAAAAAAGGAATGCTCATGTGGGTTAACGAAGTAAATAATCTGACCCGGAAAGTAAGCAGAAAAGCCCTGCCGCCAGTAGCCGGTACCGACCAAAGATTGCAAACAAATGACACGACAGCTTTACGGGTAACCACCTTTAGGAAATGAGCTTCTTCAGTTCGTTAAGCTTTAATAGCGCCTCAATGGGTGAAAGCGTGTTGACATCAATGACCGACAACTTTTCTTTCAGCTCTTCCAGCCGGGGGTCGGCGGGTTCGAATATGCTGAGTTGAAAGTTGTTTTTGGGCATCTCCCGTACCTTTTTCTGGTTGGTTTCGGGTACGTGGTCTTTTTCCAGGTGCTGCATGATTTCACTAGCCCGCAGTACAATGAGCTGGGGCATACCGGCTATTTGGGCCACGTGGATACCAAAGCTGTGTTCGCTGCCGCCGGGTTTGAGTTTGCGCAGGAAAATCACCTTGTTATCCACCTCCTTTACGGCTACGTTAAAATTCTTAATGCGGGGGAAGTCCTCGGCCAGCTGGTTTAGCTCGTGGTAATGCGTGGCAAAGAGCGTTTTGGGGTGTGAATGCGGGTGATTGTGCAGGTACTCGGCAATGGCCCAGGCTATGGATACACCGTCGTAGGTACTGGTACCCCGCCCTATCTCATCCATAAGTACCAGGCTGCGGTCGCTGAGGTTGTTCAGGATACTGGCCGTTTCGGTCATTTCGACCATAAAGGTACTTTCGCCCCGGCTGAGGTTATCGCTCGCACCCACGCGGGTGAATATCTTGTCAATAATTCCGATGGTAGCGGCGCGGGCCGGTACATAGCAACCCATTTGGGCCATAAGCACGATGAGGGCGGTCTGGCGCAGCAGGGCCGACTTTCCGGCCATATTCGGGCCGGTAATAATGATGATCTGCTGGGTCTGGTCGTCGAGGAAGAGGTCGTTGGGTACGTAACTTTCCCCTAACGGCAGTTGCTGCTCAATAACCGCATGGCGGCCGTCCTTAATGTCCAGTTCTTTGCCTTCGGTAATCACCGGCCGGACGTAATTATGCTTACGGGCTACCTGCGCAAAAGAACCCAACGCATCCAGCACCGACACAATGCGGGCGTTTTGCTGAATAGCAGTGAGGTACTCCGACACCGCCAGGATCAGATCGTTGAAAATGCGCAGCTCAATGGCCGCGATTTTATCTTCGGCGCTCAGAATTTTCTCTTCGTACTCTTTCAGTTCGGGGGTAATGTACCGCTCGGCGTTAACCAGCGTTTGCTTTCGGATCCAGTCGTTAGGTACTTTGTTTTTATGAGCATTGGTAACTTCCAGGTAGTAGCCAAATACTTTGTTATAAGCTATTTTAAGAGAAGGAATACCCGTACGCTCTATTTCGCGGTTCTGTAGTTTGAGCAGGTAGTCTTTACCGGCAAAGGAGATGCTGTGTAGTTCGTCCAGCTCGGGGTCAATGCCACTTTTTATCATACCCCCCTGATTCGTCACCAGAGGAGCGTCTTCGCGTAGTTCGGCTTCTATTTTATCCAGCAGGTACTCACAGGAGTTCAGCTGGTCGGCGTGCTTTCGCAGGGCACTGATTTTTACGGCCGGATTTCCCAGCAACTCTTTAATGGGAGCAATCTGTTTCAATGATTTTTTAAGCTGCACCAGTTCCCGCGGACTGATACGCCGCACGGCAACTTTGGAAATAAGCCGCTCCAGGTCGCCAATCTGGCGGAGGTACTGCGTCAGGGCTTCGTGCAGGTCTTCATCCTTTAAGAGCAGGTCTACGGTATTGAGCCGCTCTTCAATGGGTGTTTTTTCCTTCAAAGGCAGAACAATCCACTTGCGCAGCAAGCGCGCGCCCATGGGGGTTACGGTCTGGTCCAGGATTTGGATGAGGGGTACCCCGCCTTCCTGCTGAGGAAACACCAGTTCCAGGTTCCGGACCGTAAAGCGGTCCAGCCATACGTACTTATCTTCTTCCAGCCGCGTTATGCGGTTAATGTGGCTGGTTTCTTTGTGTTCGGTTTCGTGCAGGTAGTGCAGTATAACCCCCGCCGCCGTAATACCCAGGGGCAGGCCTTCGATGCCAAAGCCTTTAAGGGTAGTCGTACGGAAATGCGTAGTCAGCTGTTCGTAGCCAAAGTCGTAGCCAAAGCACCAGTCCTCGAGTTGGAACGTATGAAACTTGTCGCCGAAGCGTTCAATAAACTGCTGCTTCTCCTTTTTACAGAACAGTACTTCCGAAGGGGAAAAGCCCTGCAGCATCTTGTCTATATAGGCGGCGCTTCCCTGGGTAGTTAAAAATTCCCCCGTAGAAATATCCAGAAACGATACCCCGTGCAGATCGTCCTTACCCAGGTGTACCGCCGCCAGATAATTGTTCCGGCGAATGTCCAGAACGTTGTCGTTCAGCGAAACACCGGGCGTAACCAGTTCGGTCACGCCCCGTTTGACGATCCCCTTGGCGGTAGCGGGGTCTTCGAGCTGGTCGCAGATGGCCACCCGCTCGCCGGCCCGCACCAGCTTGGGCAGGTAGGTGTCCAGGGAATGGTGTGGGAATCCCGCCAGTTCCTCGTGCGCTCCACCGTTGTTACGGCGCGTCAGGACAATACCCAGAATCCGGGAGGCCCGGACCGCATCCTCGCCAAAAGTTTCGTAAAAATCACCCACCCGGAAAAGCAGCAACGCACCGGGGTACTTGGTCTTTATCTGATTGTATTGTCGGTTAAGCGGAGTTTCTTTTGTCGCTGACTTTGCCAAAGGTATATTGAAATATAAAAGGTACGTAATTGCCGGAGAGCTCCCCGGGCGGAGGACACTTTTCCTCCCGCCTCAAGCCATTTACAAAATTAACCCTTCTGAGCGGTTTGACAAGGTACCGGGCAAAGTAGCAGCCAGGGTAGTAAGAAATTAGAGGTTATCGGTCAATTACGAAGGTAGTGCTGCTGGTCTGGCCGCCGATGGTGATCCGTAACAGGTAGGTACCGGGGGGAGCCTGCATCCGGATAAAGCTCCGGTGCTGATCGGAGGTAGATAATAATTCGTGGAACAGAGGCTGACCGCTCAGGGAAAAAACGGCCGTTTGTTCGGGGGAGGTGTGGACGGGTACTTCCACCCAGAACGAACCCCGGTTTGGATTGGGATAAACCAGGATTGATGCCTGGTTAGCCGGATCGGTTGCCGTAATGACAAACGGCTCCGAAGCAGCTGTACAACCCGCCTGGCTTACCTGTACCGTATAAGCGCCTGCTCCTGCGGGGTATAGCAGCTGCCTGGTTGAGTCTTTCAGCGCCACGCCGTCGCGGTACCATTGGTGGCTGCTGGCGTTACTGGCCCGCAGGACCAGTTTTCCGTTGACCTGATCGACGGTCACCTGGGGTATTCCGGTAATAGGTACGGGAGTGGCAGCGGACACTACCGCCGGGCGGCTGCCTACTACCTGCACCTGGTAAGTACCCGAAGGCAAATTTGCGGGTAAAGCCACCCGGAGTCTGGTATTGTCCAGTAGGGTAGCGGGTACTTCTACCGCATTGGTACCAGTAGTACCGGACAACCGGAGGCGGAACTGATTTCCCTCTTCGGGGGCTCCGTACTGGCGCAACCCGACCTGTAATTCGGAGCCGGCGCAGTAGGTAGCGGTAGTAGGTTCCAGCAGGAACCTAAGCTGCCCGTCAATATAGTACCGGTCGGCCGGGTCCGGATTGACCTGGTTTCGCAGGGACAGCCCCCACCGCATACGGTCGTATTGTTGGGGCGTAAAGCTGGTGCGGCAGCCCCGGTAGTACGACATTAGGTTGGTAACATCAGGGCGGTACAGTTCGCGCCTCGGGTCCAGGTTGGTAAAAAAGGAAGAAGAGCAAATTGACTGCGCCAGTTGCCGGTCCGAGGCGATAAGCAAAAGGTAGGGGTCAGCGGGTGTGTCACAGATCTGGTCACCGGCGTAGGCGCAGTTGGCGGCGGCTCCCCGGGTTACGTACTCACGGGTAGTGGGGTCGAGGTTACCGGCGGTGCCGTGTTCGTGGGTATGCAGCAGACCAAAATAGTGGCCCATTTCGTGGGGAATTACTTCGTTGATGATTTGGGCCGGCGGGGTAGTGCGGTTGGTAGAAATAAAGAGGGAGTTCCAGTGACTGGTATTTTTGGTTGAATCCAGGCTGGGAGGATAGGCGTATCCGTTGGCTCCGTCGGCATTGCCCACAAAATAAAGATTAACGGCATTATGGACATTGTGGGTCGAGGTAAGGGCTTTGTCCTCACTCATCGCGAGATCATAAAATTCATCGCTCCGGATGTAGTTGATGGTACCAAACTGAAAAAAGCTCAGGCCCATGGGGGCAAATTTGGCATTCAGGACCGTAAAAACCTGCGCGAGGTAAGCCGAAACGTCGCCTTGTCCCTGGCTGGTAAGTACGTGATGAACCTTAATGGCCACCTGAGTTGCCTGTTTTCGGGCTGTAGACTCATTCTGTGTTTTATACTGCTGGTAGGCGGCTGCGTAGGCTTGCAACTCCCGGGCAGAAGGGGAGGGGGCAAGGCAGGGCAGCGTGGGGTCAAGGGGCCAGTCCACCTGCCCGTTTGAAGGAAAGACAAGGGTAAGTAGTAACAGCAGGAGGATGGATAGTGCCCGCATCAGGTACCGGATAGGTGAATTTTAAATATACGAACAAAATTCAGTTCTCGATTAGCCTATAACTCTTTGATCCGGGCCTTGTTTGACTACATCCAGTTTTACCAGCTTTTTTTGTCACCTTCTTTCGTTGTAGGTTTGGACCCGAAAGAATGAAATTATATTCCCCTTTAAAACAATGCGTAAACTATTAATTGAAGAAATGGACCGGTTATCGGTGGAAGGATTCAAAAACGCCGATAAATTTCCCTTTGTAATTGTACTGGACAATATCCGGAGCCTCAATAACGTGGGATCTTTTTTCAGGACGGCCGATGCCTTCCGGGCCAGCAAAATATATCTCTGCGGCTTTACCCAGAGTCCGCCCCACCGCGAAATTACCCGTAGTGCCCTGGGGGCCGAGGTATCGGTGGCCTGGGAAAAAATAGAAAGTACTTCGGAGGCCGTAGTACGGTTAAAAGCGGAAGGGTACAGGGTAGTAGCGGTCGAGCAGGCCGAAGGTAGTACCCTGCTCCAGGAGTTTAGTCCCGGACCTGATGTACCCTATGCCTTTGTATTTGGAAACGAGGTGGAGGGCGTTGCTGATGAAGTAATTGACCTGGTGGATAGTTGTATCGAAATTCCACAGTTTGGAACCAAGCATTCTTTTAATGTGTCCGTTTCGGCGGGAATCGTGCTTTGGGAGTTTGTAAAACAAAAATTAACAAAAATATAATCGAACAAATTTGCTATATATCTGGTAAGAGTGGTACTTGTATGTTTAAGCAGCCCTCTGGTCTTCTAAAAAGGTTAATTTTTCCTGCTTACTATACCTATTCAATTCTATATGAAATCTACCAAGAAAAAACTAGCTGCCGAAATTGCCAGTACCCTTGAGGCGCAATTGGGTGAGGTTAGTGCCAAGTCAAAAAAAATAAAGAAATCAGTCGAGAAAGCGGCTGAAAAGCTGGCCAGTAAGGTACTTAAACTCGTAAAGAAAGAGGAGAAGGAAAAAGAGAAAGGCCTGAAGAAATTAAAGAAAAAGGTAGAAGTAAGGGGCAAAAAGGAAAATAAAAAAGCGGAGAAAAAAGAAGCTAAAGCCCAGAAGAATGCCGCGAGGGCGGTTGGGAAAAGAGCCAAAAAAGAAGCCAGCCAACCAGCGGCAGCGGCCACTTTGGCAGTGATATCGGCCGCAGTACCTACCCCGGCCCGGCGGTCAGGAACCGTGGCAAACGCCCAACCGGCCGTTACCAAATCGGCTTCGTCCCGGGCCAATACCCGCAAAACAACTGCCGGGGCTAACAGAAAAACGGCTTCTGCGCCAGCCAATAACTCTGCGAAAGCTGACGAGTCAAAGGTTAACGGCCACAACGAATAGTTGTTAGTCATCAAAGGATAATAGCAGTGCCTTATATCCGACAAACCAATCCGTTTGTGGTACCTACCACCGACGGTAAGCTAATAGAAGAACATTACGGACGTGCCTCGACCCACGGTGGAGCTTTTAGTGTGGCCCACATGGTAGCCCCACCGGGCTGGGGCGAGCCGTTTCAAACGCCCGAATTTGACGAGGTAACTATCCTGGTCAGGGGTAAGAAGCAGTTTGAGGTAGAAGGAGAAACCCTGATACTGAGGGCCGGCGAGACTATATTGATCCAACGCGGCACCCGGGTACGGTACTCCAACCCGTTTGATGAACCCTGTTAGTACTGGTCGCTGTGTGTACCGGCATTTTCACCGGATACGGTACGGAGGGAAGGCTGATTAAAGGCTTGCGGCAAATGATAGTGATGCAGATTTCGAAGGGAATCTGCATTTTCATTTTTTACACACCCCTATGAAGAAGTTTTCCGCAGTACCGCTACTTTACCTGTTGAGCCTTTCACCCGTTGCTTTGGGGCAAGGTTACAACAGTGTGGTCATTACGGAAATCATGGCCGACCCCACACCCCGGGTAGGCCTGCCCGACGCGGAGTACATTGAAATTTTCAACCGAACGGCACAGCCGCTGCCCCTCCGCGGATGGCGCCTGGAAACGGGTACCCGCTCGGCCGTTTTCCCGGATTCGGTGATAGCCCCCGGACAGTATGTGATCGTAACCGGGCGCAGTTCAGTACCTCTGCTGCTACCCTTTGGGAAAACTATAGGCCTCAGTTCGGTTACGTTGCCGAACGAAGGTGCTACCCTGGCCCTACGGAATAACCGGGGGCAGTTGGTATTTGCGGTTACGTACTCAGACCGCTGGTGGCCAGCCGACCGGCGGCAAGGCGGTTACGCACTCGAAATGGTAGATACCGACTACCCATGCGGCGAAGCCGAAAACTGGCAGGTATCCACCGACGTGCGGGGCGGTACCCCGGGGCAAATCAATGCGGCCCGGGCTTCCAATCCGGACCTGGTGCCTCCCAGGGTGGAGCGGATAGAAATAGCGGCGGCGGATCAGGTGGTAGTATTGTTCAGTGAGCGGTTGGATAGTAGTAGCGTCAGTGGGGGCGGTTTCTCGGTTTCCGGACGGCAAATTGTGCGGCAGGTACTTGAAACACCCGAGTTCAGGCGGGTTACGCTCACCCTGGACACCCCCCTGCTGGAGCAGCAGCCTTACGAGCTGGTGGTTCGTAACATTACTGACTGCGCCGGTAATCTGCTTCGGGAGGCCCGAATACCGCTGGGATTACCTTCCCGGGCCGACTCGGGAGATGTGGTACTGAACGAAATTCTTTTTAATCCGCGCACCGGTGGGGTAGACTTCGTTGAAATTTATAATCGGACTGCAAGCTATATAAATCTTAGAAACTGGACAATTGGCAACGTAAGCGCCGGGCTTCCGGCCAATTTTCGTACCCTAACCACCAATGATGTACTGCTGGGACCGAATGAATACCTGGCCTTTACGACCGACCTGGCTATCCTGCGGCAGCAGTACCCTTCGGCCCGCCCGGCCCGATTTCTGGCCGTAGCTTCCCTGCCTCAATTTCCGAACGTGCAGGGTGGAGTAGTACTACGTGATCAACAGGGGCGAATTTTTGACCGTTTTGACTACCACGAAAACTTTCATTCGGCCCTGCTGACCAGCCGGGAAGGCGTTTCACTGGAACGCAGGTACATTGATGCGCCAACCAATAACCCTTCCAACTGGCACTCGGCGGCCTCTACGGTAGGGTACGCCACGCCCGGCTACGCCAACTCACAAGGTAGTCGAGGTGATGAAACCGATGGTTTTGTGGTAGAACCCGAAGCTTTTACCCCCGACGGAGATGGTGCCGACGACCTGACCACCATCAGCTATACCCTATCGACGGCGGGTATCGTAGGTACCATCCGAATTTTCGATGTACAGGGACGACTTGTAAAAAATCTGGTTCAAAATCAACTGATAGGTACCCGGGGTCAGGTAAGCTGGGATGGTACGGATGAGCGCGGAGCCGCTGTGCCGATGGGCTACTACCTGTTGCTTATTGATGCCTTTGACGCCAATGGCGCTATCCGACAGTTCAAAAAGCGGGTGGTAGTGGTGAGGAGGTAGGTTGAAGTGGAAAATAAATTGAACACGTAGAGACGCAATATTTTGCGTCTGTTCAGCCAAATGAGGAAAGGTTAGTGAAAGGTAGCCTAAGTACAAAAGTTCATGTACTATAGACTACCTTTTTTACTTTGATTAAAACGTTACTTTTCGCTTGTTGCCTTTATTATCCAGAATCTCTACGCTTACTACGTCATCACCTACCAGGAGCGCATGAGCCGATTGCGACAGGAATGAAGATCCATAGCCTACTTCTTCCCTTCGGGTCTGGCCATTTTTTAATTGCAGCAGGGCAGTGGTTTCCAGGGGAGCCAGCGGAATTCGTCGCACCGGTTTTGTACTGGCAAAGAATTTCAGCTGGTCGCGGTTCTGGGAGGCGGCCACCAGAAGCTGCCCCTGGGCATCGGCCAAGCGAACGGCAGCTTTGGCATCGCCAGGTAGACAAAACCCACTTTGCTGAGGTAACAATGGCTGGAAGTTTCCTTTGCCATCTCCTTTAAGTACCAGACCGTAAAAGGCGTCGTACCGACCAATGGCTGTCTCCGATGCGTAGTTATTTCCGGTCAGTATTACGTCCAGATTCCCGTCCTGGTCTACGTCTTCGGTTACCATACCAAACAGGGGAGCCAGCTGCGCCTGTACGGGTAGCTCCTTAATTTTAAAGGTACCATTGCCCTGATTTTCCAGGTAGCTGCTTTTCATCCAGTTGGCCCGGAGTACCAGGGCGTCTTTCAGTTCCTCGGCCTTTAAAATATCGGTAATGGTAGCCTGCGAGTACTTTCCGTATTCCTGGTAGCGCTGACGCGCCTGAATTATCTGTTTGCCCAGTTCATCTCGGGTATTGTAGGGGAATTCCTTAGGAGTACCATCCTGGGCTTTATAGAATACCGTTGGAATGGCATCAAAGAAACCATCGTTGTTAAAATCCTTAGCATACATACCGATGGGCTGCCGATCGCTGGCCCGGTTGAGGGTATTAGTACCCAGGTTCCCGGCTATGTAATCTATGTCGCCATCGTTGTCAAAATCACCGGCGGTAAGGCTGTTCCACCACCCTTTGTACCCTTCCAAACCGCTGGTAGCTGGTTGTAGCTGGCCATTATTGTTTTTGAGAAAAGTCAGGGGCATCCATTCTCCCGCCAGTAGCAGATCAACCCAGCCGTCGTTATCGAAGTCGGTCCAAAGGGCATCGCAAACCAGGCCAATGTTCCCGAGTGGTTTGGCCACCTGCGCCGTAATATCCGTAAATTTTACCTGGCCCCGAGACGAATCATTCCGCAAAATGTAGCTGGAAACCGGTTTGGGATATGCACCCGGCTCAACCCGGCCCCCTACAAAAAGGTCGAGGTCGCCATCCCGGTCATAGTCGGCCGCCTTCACGCAGGAACCACTGCTCAGGAAGGCCGGTAAAGCCTGCGTGGCCAACTGAAAGCTACCGCTTCCGTCGTTCAGGAACAACTGGTCCTGTAAGGCCGGCGAATTTGCCTGAAATTCGTAACTGCCACTGACAATATAGAGGTCCAGGTCTCCGTCACCGTCGGCGTCAAAGAGTAGTACGCCCATGTCTTCGCTGGTTTTGGGCAATCCGTCCTCTCCCGGTAGCAGGTCCTTTTCCGTAAACTGACCATTGGCGTTCTGGATCATAAAACGGCCCTTATGCTGGTAGGAGCCCCCCACAAAAAGGTCGTCCCGGCCATCCCCGTTAACATCGCCCACGGCCAGCGCGGGCCCAAACTGCGACAGCTTGTGGGGTAGTAGTTTCTGGAGGTTAAAATCAATGACATCCATCTCTTCGTGCTTATATCCCAGGTTGAGCGTACCCGTAATATCACTAAATAGGGTACTTGGGCCTGCCCCGGCAATAACTTCCTCCGGGTCTGGATCAGCGGCGTTTTGCTCACTTAGGGTCAGTACCTGGTTGGCCTTAATATCTTTTAGTACCTGGGTCTTTCCGCCCGGCCAGACTATTTTTAGCTGGTCTACTTTTTGCGTTTTGCCCAGGCCGAAATGAGCGACCTGCTCTACCGTAGAAAGGTACCCCCGGTAGGGTGTATGCTCATATACCTGCTTCTGCCCACCCTGGTACTGGATCTCGATCCAGGCTCCGAGGCCCATTGGGTTGGTCGATCTGCCTTTCAGGTTTACACGCAGGTAGTTACTTTCATCCGGTCTTAGCTGAATAAGGTTATTGCGGTACACCGAAGCCGAATCATTGATATTGTTAACGATATAATCCAGATCCCCATCCCCGTCCAGGTCGGCGTAGGCGGCTCCATTGGAAAAACTGGGTTCTTTAATGCCCCATTGGTCGGTAACATCTTCAAACTGTAAGTTTCCTTTGTTATGAAAAGCAAAGTTCTTGAGCTTAACCGATGGTATGTACTGTAGCATATCCATCTTAGTAACTATGCTGGATATTTCGGCCCGGTAGGCTATAAAATCCATATCAGTAATGTCGCGGGGAAAACCATTTGTAATGATTATATCCCGCTTTCCGTCGTTATCGAAGTCAGTAACCATAGGAGCCCAGCTCCAGTCGGTTTCGGCCACACCCGCCAACAGACCAATATCACTAAATACCGGTTGTCCGCTGGCCGGATCTTTCCCCTGGTTCAATTGTAAGGTATTGCGGGCGTACTGGTGCTGGTAGCCAAACCGGTCATTGTTCTGGTAGGTAATATAGCTGCTGGCCGGGGTCATCATTTTCTTCCGGTAGTTGGTAGCGGGCATCATATCCACCGCCACCACATCTACCAGACCATCGTTATTGATGTCGCTGATGTCATTGCCCATGGCCGAGTGGGAAGTATGCTTAAAGTAGCTCGCGGCCTGGTCGGTGAAGGTACCATCCTGATTATTGATGTACAGCAGGTCGTTGGTGAGGTAATCATTGGTGACGTATATATCCTTCCAGCCATCCTGATTAATATCCGTAATATTTACTCCCAACCCGTATCCTTCAATAAGGATACCGGCTTCTTTGGATACATTGGTAAAAACCGGGTGGCCGAGGGTCGCATCCCAGTCGTTGCGGTAGAGGCGGTCGGTCCGTTTGGAAGAGCCATCCCGGATTTTCTCGTGGTACTTGTTGGGGAAGTTTCGGTCGTCCATTTCGTTAACAACCAGGAACAGGTCGGGGTCACCGTCGTTATCGTAGTCAAAAAAAGCGGCGGTGGTAGTATGGGTGGTATCGGCTATACCGTATTCCTGCGCCATTTCTTTGAAAACAGGTACCTGGTCGCGGCCAGGACCCTGGTTCACGTACAGCATGTTGGTGCGATCCGCCACGCCTTTTCTGGCCGTGGCACATACGTAAATATCCAGCAGGCCGTCATTGTTAATGTCAATCAGGGCAACGCCTGACGACCACTTTTTTTCTGCCCCAACACCGGCTTTCTCCGTAATGTCATCAAATTTGAAATCGCCTTTGTTCAGGTACAGTTTGTTACCGGTGGTATTTCCGGTGAAGTAGACATCCGGCAGGCTATCGTTATTAAAATCACCCAGGGCCACTCCGCCACCGTTGTACACATACTCAAAGGTAAGGATATTCAGGGTGTCGTTTTCGGTAATCCGGTTGGCAAAGCGAATACCGGTTTCGTCGGGCGACAAAGAAGTAAAGAGGGTTTTGTTGTCCTTGCAGGAGGTAACAAGAAATCCAGTAATCAGGAACAGAAAGAGGGAAAACCGGCACATAACAGTCAAAAAGATATAAATAAAGGAGAGATGGTAAATTAATACCATCTCTCCTTAAAACGTTCAGTATAACTGAAAATTATAGATTAAAAACCAGGGTTCTGCTTCAGAACATCTGAGCCTAAAAGGTCAATCTGAGCCTGAGGTATTGGCAGGTACTCATCTTTGTTGGCATCAAATTTAGCACCACCCAACGCGTTTGGCAGGTACTTGCTTTCGTAGGCCAGATAGCTGTTCAGGTAAGGCTCAGCAATACCCCAGCGAACCAGGTCATAGAAGCGGTGTCCTTCATCGGCAAGCTCCAGTTTACGTTCAAAGCGGATGGCATTACGTGCCATTTCTTTGGTATTAAAGCTGGTAGCGGGATACTCGCTGATCATGTAGTTGGCAGCGGGTGTGCCGCCTACGGTTACAAAGCCGGCAGGGTTAGCGGCACGGGCACGAACCCGGTTTACATACTCACGCGCTTTTTCCAGGTTGCCAAGTTCAGCTTCGGCCTCAGCAGCCATTAACAGAACATCAGCGAAACGAATGATAGTAACGTTAAGCGCGGTATAACCGGGGGTCCATGAACTGTTATCCTGTAATGAACCTACGTCAGACTTGTAGTAGGTAAACTTCTTGGGCGAGTAAGGACCACCGTTAACCTGGTTACGAATCCAGGCAACACCTGGATGCAGACCCCAGTCCAGGTATTGAACACCACGACGACCAACTGTGTGATCAAGACGGGGATCAACTGGCTTGGTGTCAGGCGTAAAGGTTGCCGTCGATGTTACGCCCTGATCCGTTTTCAGCTCATTGGCAGGCTGGCGGTAGGAGTTATCCAACAGAGGTAAACCATTTTCAGTACGGAACGAGTTAGCAAGGTCAAAGCTTGGCTGATTAAATCCGCAGCAGTTACCCGGGCCATTAGGGCCGGTGTTGTACGGATAGTTCAGGTCAAACTGTGGGTTAGCGTTGTTCACACTACCGGTGTTGGCGGCCGCCTGAATCGCAAAAATAGACTCAGCATTGTTGTCGTTAGACGCTTTGAATATATCTGCATAACGAGGTACCAAAGCATACTTCTTGCCATCGGAAGTAACACCGCTGGCAATTACCTGGTCAAACATCGCTTTGGCTTCGGCGAACTTGTTCTGGTACAGATAAATTTTACCAAGGAAAGCGGCAGCAGCCCATTTGTTAACACGACCTACGGCACCTTGAGTAGCAGGCAGGTTATCGAATGCATGCTTTACATCAGCCTCAATCATCGGCCATACATCCTTGTCATTCTTAATTGCCTCAATTCCGGTTCCTACGTCGACGGTTTCATCCACATAAGGTACGTTTTTGAAATTACGACGCAGCTCAAAGTAGTAGTGCGCCCGCAGAAAACGCGCCTCCGCACCAATGCGCTTCTTATCAACTTCGGTCACTTCGGGCTGTGCTATTGCCAAAAGACTTAACACGTTGTTAGCACGGGCAACCCCTTCGTACAAACCACCCCATGAATCGGCAATTACACCCTGAGTAGTCTGGTACTCATAGCGCTGGATCGGGTTGATGTCCGAGAAATCTCCGGGATCAGTACCTTTATTGGTTTCACCTCCGCGAACCGTACCAAATACCCAGTTGTTAGCACTGGCCATCCGGTTAGAACGACCATTGAGCTGTGCGTAGGCAGCAATCAGTGCGCCTTCCAGACCATTCTTACTGGTTAGCTGGGCTTGCCCTAACTGGCCGGTAGGCGTGATGACAAGAAAGTCGTCGTTACACGATACTGCAAGAAGCATAAGCGATAAGGTTGTCGCTACGGCTCCTTTTGTAATTAGTTTTTTCATAGTAAGTTTTTAAGAAATTATGTTCTAAAACGACTAGTAAAGTTGTTTTATTTTATCAGGAGCAGCCAGTAATTTTACCGGCGCTCCTGACATTGTTTTTATTAGAAGGTCAGATTGATACCACCCGTTACGCTTCTGGTGATAGGATAGTTTCCAACGTCAATACCAAAGTTGGTATCGGCATTACCACCCACCGATGGGTCGAGGCCTTTGTACTTGGTGATGGTGAAAACGTTATTGGTAGATACAAACAAACGGAGTCTCGACAAACCGGCACGGTTCAGCAGGTCACCAGGCAGGGTATAACCCAGGGAGATGTTCTGCAGACGCAGGTACGAGCCATCTTCAACGTACCACGAGTTAGCCTGCGTGTTGGTACTGAAGTTAGAAGCTTTGTCAAATATAGGCTGATCGGTATCGGTATTCTGAGGAGTCCATGAATCTTTCACGCGCTCACTGATAGCAGCACCGGCAAACGATGGATAGAAGTCAGTAAACCACTTCGACACGTTGAAGATCTTGTTACCAATTGAAGCATAGGCGTAGGTCTCCAGGTCAAAATTCTTATATCTCAGGGTAAATGTAAGACCCGTAGTGAACTTTGGAACCGGGCTACCCAGGTAGGTACGGTCAGTGGGGTCAATTTTACCATCACCGTTGATATCCGCGTAGCGGAAACGACCAGGAGCGGCACCTGCTTGTGTTGGTGCGTTACGAACTTCTTCGGCATTCTGGAACAGACCCAGTACCTGGTAGCCGTAGAAAGACGACAGCGAGTAGCCAATCTGGTTACGGATAGGCTGAATACCACGGAAACCGGGGTTTACCGTAGTCAGGTACGTAAGACCTGGTGCTAGCGAAACAATCTTGTTTTCCAGTACCGTAGCCGTAGCGTTTAGTTCGTAGCCCAGGTCGGTGCTGAACTTGCCACGGGATACAATCTGTAGGTCAATACCTCTGTTCAACATTTCTCCTACGTTTACCGAAGGAGCAGAAGCGCGGTAACCGGCAGTCTGGGAGATAGGTACCTGGAACAACAGGTCGCGGGTATCTTTCCTCCAGAAGTCAACAATTACGTCCAGTTTGCCGTTAAAGAAAGTTCCATCTATACCAATGTTCTGGGTAATTGAAGTTTCCCATTTCGCGTTGGGGTTACCAATACGATTCCGGTAAAATCCTTCAGCTACGTTGCTATTGGTTCCGCTAATATCGTATACAGCTTCACCCAGGTTAGTAGTATACAAGCTATACTGGTTGTTGGGGTCCACGTTATTTGAGTTACCCATGGCACCGTAGCCACCCCGAATCTTCAGGTCGGTAATCCAGGTCAGCGGCTTCATGAACTCCTCTGACGACAGGCGCCAGGCAGCCGAGAAGGCCGGGAATACCCCATAGCGATTGTTGATACCAAAGCGGGAAGAACCGTCCCGACGAATTACCCCGGTCAGTATGTACTTGTCGTTGAAGATATAGTTCACACGACTAAAAAGTGAGTAGAAATTAACTCCTTTGAAAAGGTTACTACCAACCGTTTTGCCGCTACCAGCTACCGTGTTAAGGGTTACGTAGTCAGGATCAATTGAGAACGGATTCAAACCGTTACCGTTTAAGTTACGACCACGGCCGTCATTCAGGGCTTCCTGACCTACCAGTACTTCCACGTTGTGCATACCAAAGCGCTTCTTGTAGGTAGCGGTGTTAGTCAGCGTCCAGGCAAAAAAGTGCCCTGCGCCTTCACCGAATCCAAATGCCGAGTTGTTCTCCGAGTTTTCGTACTGCAGACGGCTATAGTTCCAGAAGTAGTTGCTACCGTAGTTACCACCCAGGCTGGAACGCAGGGTCAGACCGGGAATAGGATCGAATTCAAGGTAAATATTACCAAGAGCACCGGTTCCGAAGCCACGGTTATTGCTTTGACCTTCACGGTTAGCTACCGGGTTGCGCGGGTTGTTAAAACCAGAAGCAGCTGTACCGGCGTAACCACCAAACTCATCGTATACCGGAATGATGGAAGGCATACGGAAGGCCTGCAGAATATCGTTCTCATCTGCCGCCACACCTTGTCCACCAGCTCCACCACCTTGTCCTAATACTGAGCGGTAAGTTAGCTGGATATTCTCACCAAAGCGTAAGTTCTTTAGAATGTTGAATTCAGAGTTAGCGCGGAAGGTGTAGCGCTTAAAGCTGTTATTGAGTAGGATACCCTGCTGATCCTGGGCACCAAAGCCAATGTAGAAACGGCTGTTGTCAGTACCACCGGAGAAACCCAGTGAGTGACGCTGCAAGGGAGCAACACGAGTAATGGCATCGTACCAATCGGTTCCTTCCTTGTTAGCACGAACTACCTGATACACCGCACCCGCTTTTGGGTTAATGTTGTATTTAGCTCTTTCGGCTTCCAGGTCTACGCTTCCAACTACACCGGAACGGTTACCCACCCGGATATAATCAGGAAGAACCGGAGTTTGACCGGTACCAAACTGAGGGTGGTTAAAGTTAGGGGCGCGACCTTCCTGGAAAGCCTGGTTGCGCTCGGCCTGCCAGGTCCACTCCGCAAATTCGGTTGGGTTTAACATTTCCTGGCCACGGCCCGGATCGGTTACACCATACAAACCGTCATAGGATACGGTCAGTTTCTTAGCGCTCTTAGTACCTTTTTTAGTCGTATATACAATTACACCGTTAGCAGCACGA
This sequence comes from Telluribacter sp., assembly GCF_035998675.1. Taxonomy (NCBI): domain Bacteria; kingdom Pseudomonadati; phylum Bacteroidota; class Cytophagia; order Cytophagales; family Spirosomataceae; genus Telluribacter; species Telluribacter sp. The sequence continues at coordinate 70,527 of NZ_DASYHI010000010.1, read as the reverse complement.
GCACCGTAGATAGAAGCCGCAGCGGCATCTTTCAGTACGGTAGTAGACTCGATGTCATCGGGGTTCAGGAAGTCTGAAGAACCTACGGGGATACCATCCACAACAATCAGAGGAGAGTTACCACCGAAGGCACCAAAACCACGTACCCGAACCTGACTTTGAGTACCGGGTTGTCCGTTAGAAATAACGGTAACACCCGCTACGCGTCCCTGTAGCTGCTGCTCCACGTTTCCGGAAGGTACTACGGTCAGGTCTTTGGGCTTAACGGTAGACACCGCACCGGAAGTTTCGCGGCGGCTATCAACGGAGTAACCCGTTACGATTACTTCTTCCAGGTTGGAAACATCATCAGCCAGGCTGACGGTAATATTACTCTGGTTTCCAACCGTTACCTCCTGGGTACGATACCCCACGAAGCTAATTACCAATACCGCATTCGCAGAATTTACATTAATGGCGAAGTTTCCTTCACCATCCGTCGTTGTACCCGTTTGGGTACCTCTTACAACAATCGTGGCGCCTGGTACGCCTTGTCCGTCACTCGTCCCCACTACCTTACCTGTAACTTGACGGGACTGGGCCGAGGCCACGTCCTGAAAAGCTACTGTAATGAGTAGTACCAAAAGGGTACTACGTAACAACCAGTAGATTTTTGTTTTCATAAAAAGATTGATTGGTTAAGTGAATTAAATCGTAATCCGAAGGGCTGCTCCTAAAGTATCCAAAACAAGGAAAGAAATGTTCAGGATAGAACAGGACAGTTTTTCGAATTATGGTAATAAGCAATTGTAAAAAGCATTCTACTGAACAAAGTTAATTAAATTTTTAGCTAATAAAACGCAAATCGCGGTACAAGAATAGTGAAATTTTTAGAATGTATAATCCAAAAGCAAATAAATATAAGAAAATGAACTAGTTGGTTAATAAGTGCTTACTGGTTATAATGCCGATTGCAGCCAGCATTCGGCCCGTTTGGCCATTTTCCAGCCGATAAGAGAAGTAATCGCAATTATGCAGAACCGTGGAGTAGCCCGATACTTCAATGTGATTTTTCCGGACTCCGGCCTGCACAAGCTGCTCCTGATTAGCGGCCTTCAGGTCCACGAAGTACTTCCCGACTGTAGGGTCAAAACGTTTATGTGTTTCCAAAAATTGCTCTGCTACTTCTTCGCCCACCTCAAAAGAGCATTCATCAATGCAGGTACCTATATACGCAAAACAGTCGGCCGGGTTGGTGCCAAATTCGTCCCGCATCCGCTCCACCGCCTGGCTGGCAATGTGCTGAACCGTGCCCCGCCACCCGGCATGAACGGCCGCCACCACCCCCTGAACCGGATCGTAAATTAAAATTGGAGTACAGTCCGCAACGGTCACAGTTAGCACGGTATTTGCTTGGTTGGTAACGAGCGCATCGTACCCCTGGTACTGCCCGGGTTGGGTAACTGTGAGAATTTCGGCTCCGTGAATCTGGTGGGAGGAGGCTACCTGCGTGGGCAATACACCCAGCGCCTGCCAGAACCGGTTACAGTTTTCCTGTACATGACCGGGGTCGTCCTTAGTGGAAAGCCCCAGGTTGAGTGAGGAATAGGGAGCCGGGCTTACGCCGCCATGCCGGGTACTTTCGGCGGCTATCAGATCAGGAAAGCGGCTAAACAGGGCCGGGCTTCGAAACAATGGTTTTAAAGTAGCAGGAAATTGAGTCATGATGGTACTAATGCTCGTACAATGATTTTTTTAAGTTAGCTTATATTCACAATCTAAAGCTAAAAAGATTGTATGCTTCTTCGGGTACTCCTGGTGGTTTGGGTTTCGGTCTGCTGTGCGGGCAGTGACCTTTTCGGCCAGTCCTATAATCTTCTTGGAAGTACAACCGCTATTGGAGGGGACTGTTACAGGATTACCGAAGATATACCCTGGCAAAATGGAGCCGTATGGTATACCCAAAAGCTCAACCTGGCGTCTTCATTTGATATTGAATTTACCATGAATTTTGGCAATAAGGACGCGGGAGGAGCCGATGGGATGGTTTTTGTGCTGCAAACCCGGGGTAACAATGCCTTAGGTCCTAATGGGCGCGGACTGGGCTTTGCCGACTTCCTGCCCTCCTTAGGTATTGAGTTTGACACCCACTCCAACACCAGTGCCTCCGAAAGTGAAGACCCCCGCTTTGACCATATTGCTATACTCCGGAACGGAAATGTTAACCATTCGGCTACCAATCCTGATAACCTGGCGGGGCCGGTACAGGCTTTGTCGGGAAGTGCGAACATAGAAGACGGGAAAGATCATCTGGTGCGCATAGTCTGGAATGCCGCCGGGCAAACCCTGGAGGTATACTTCGACTGCGAGAAAAGACTAAGTTCATCTGTAGATATGGCCAGTATATTTGGGAACGAAAAGCTGGTATGGTGGGGTTTTACGGGTGGTACGGGGCAGCTCAGCAATCAGCAGGTGGTATGTCTGCGGAAGGACATTGTAGTGAAGGATACTTTTCAGATCTGTCAGGGAGAGGCCATTCAACTGGTAGCGCGCAATTCTTCGAACGGGCAGTACAGCTGGAGCCCCGCGCAATTGCTGGATAATCCAACCTCCAAAAGCCCCATGGCCCGTCCGGAGCAGGATCAGCTATTTGTGGTTTCGTACCTCGACAAATGCGACCGGCCGGTTCGGGACAGCATATTCGTAAAGGTAGGCTCCGCTTTTAATGTGGACCTGGGGGAAGACCGCTCCACCTGCCAGGAGAAGGCCGTAACGCTGAGCCCGCAGGTAGCAGGTACTACGGCCGCATTGCAGTACCAGTGGTCAACGGGCGAAACCACCCCCATAATTACCGTGGGTACCACTGGTACTTATATACTGACAGTAAGCTCGGGGGACTGCCAGGTTAAGGATACGGTACAGGTTGAGTTTCTGTCGGTGATGACTGACTTGCCCGTAGTGTCGGATGTATGTATAGCCAACGGCCCCCTCCGTCTGACTACCTCACTCTCTGAAACTACCAACTCCTACTTCTGGACCCATTCACGAACAACCGCATTCAGTACTTTGGTTAGTGAACCGGGTACCTACGAGCTCATTACTACCACTACTTCGGGATGTCAGTTCCGGGAAAGATTTGAAGTAAATAAATGGTGTGATCTGATGGTATGGATACCGGATGCATTTTCGCCCAATGCCGACGGGCATAACGATAATCTGTCGGTTCGTGCTTCGGGTGCCGTGGATTTGCACTGGACAATCTATGACCGCTGGGGGAATGCTATCTTCCACAGCCAGAATATAGACGAGCCCTGGGACGGCTACTTCCACAATGTCCTGTGCCAGCCCGGCCCCTACGCCTGGAAAGCCCAGTACCGCCCCAAAAGCACCCCGGATGCTCCTTATTTTATAAAACGGGGGGTAGTATGGCTTGTCAAATAGCCTTGTAATCCCTATGTACTTTTTTTCTGCTTCTCGTCGCGGGTTTCTTCGTGAATTTTTTCGTTGGCCACTTCTAGGTCTTCTTCCTCCGGCATTGGTTTTTCCTGCTGGGTGGCACCCTGGGGTTCGTACTCCAGCCTTACCCACATGGGGAAGTGGTCGGAGCCAAAGTAGGGGAGTCGCTTTATTTCGAGCAGCCGGAACTCAGGCGAGCAAAATATATGGTCAAGGGGGAAACGGATTAAGGGGTATTTGGCGTGAAAGGTATTGAAAAAGCCCCGTCCGCGCCGGGGATCAAGCAAGCCACTGATTCGTTGGAAAAGTCCGGTGGTATAGCTCCAGGCCACATCGTTCAGGTCGCCGGCTACTACTACCGGGAGCGGTGAACTTTTGGCCAGTTTGCCCACAATCAGGATTTCCTTGTCGCGTTCGGTTGACCGGGGATTTTCCTGTGGTACCGGAGGGGTAGGATGTACACAATAAAACTGGATCATTTCTCCCGAAGGAAGTTTTACCTTGGTGAATATGGAAGGGACATCGTCCTCTACCAGGTAGTTTATTTGCTGGTCCAGGAGTTCAAAGCGCGAAAATACCATCAGTCCATAGGTGTTGTCGAGGGGTTCTTCTATCCGATAGGGGTACTTTTCGTGCAGGCTGGCCATGGAGTCCGACCAGGCCTGATCTGTTTCTGAAAGTATAAATATATCCGGGTCGCAGGCTTTTATCTGTTTAAGTAGATTGTCAAATAAAGTATTGTACTGATAGACATTAGCAATCATAATGCCGATGGTCTGGTCTTTTTCAAACCGGCTGGCGTTGAGCAGCTGAATGCGGGAAAAGGGCAGAAACGGAAGCATCTGGTAACTCAGGTAGGCCAGGTTGAGCAGAAGCGCTCCGGCGAATGCCCATTGGTACCAAACGTTAAAATCAACAATGAAAGGATAGATGAATAATATTATAGCAGTAAGAATCCATTTCTGCAGCCGGGGATAATCAAAGACTCGGAAGATCCAGTAGTCGGCCCGAATAAGGGAAAGTGTAGAGGCTACCAGTAAAAAAACGCCAACTGCATAGAGAATACCTAAACCTAACATAAGGCTGCAAGCTTTTTCAGAGTGAATGATGAGTTTATTACTTGCTCTAAAGTATCATGCCACAGCCGCAGCGGCGAGGTAAAAAAAATTTCAGAAAAGAGTAAGGCAGCAAACCCAGCCAGCAAACAAAATCCTACCTTAGGTTCTTTACTAATGCAGCACAGATTCAAAACCCTTAGCTATGCCAGAAACTTCCGAAGAAAAAGCGGAGAAGTACCTTGATGTGGGCCATTCGGAGGCCGAAAACCACGCCCGGTCCCAGCAAAAACAATACGATGAACACGTAAAGCGCACCACCGCCGTCAGCCGGGTCATCTCTGAATTTTTCAAGACGAATATCTTTGGATTTACCTACCACTACTTCCGGAGCCGCTTTGGCCCCCGGCACCCCTACCAGGCGTACCCGCGTTTTGGTGACTCCGGGGTATATAGGCTGCAGTCTTCCCTGCCTTCCCGCAAAGCCATCAGCCTGGCGTTGCTGGGCGACTGGGGTAGCGATACCGACGAGTCTGACGCGGTGGCGCACCTGGTAGCCCGCTATGCTCCCGATTACTCCATTCACCTGGGCGACGTGTACTTTGTAGGTACCCCCCAGGAAGTAGAAGAAAATTTTACTGCCCCCCATGCCTCGTGGTACTACGGGGCTTCGGGTAGTCTGGCTTTGTCCGGGAACCACGAAATGTATTCCAACGGTGATGCCTACTTTCAAAACCTGCTGCCCGCCATGTATGCCTACGAGGGTGAGGAGCGGAAAACGCAGCAGGCGGGTTTTTTCTGTCTCGAAAATGACCACTGGCGCATTATCGGGCTTGATACCGGCTATACCTCGGTGGGGCGTCCATTGATGGAGGTGATTTCTCCCCCCGACTGCCACCTGCGTAAAGAACAACTCGACTGGCTGCGCGATGTGGTACGTATCGGCGACCCGGCCGACAAGCGGGGCCTGGTACTGCTGAGCCATCATCCCAATGTGTCATCGTTTCGGGACGATTACTTTAAGCCGGGCGAACAGATCTGCGAGTTGCTGGGTGAAGCCGACCGGCCCCTGATTTGGTTCTGGGGGCATGACCACCGGCTGGTCGTGTACCATCTGGAACAAAACCGGAATGGTCCCCGGACCTTCGGCCGTTGCGTAGGCCACAGTGGTATGCCCGTCGAAATCAAGATGCCGCGTACCCAAGTAGAGCAGGATCGGTTGCTTTACTACGACCGCCGGGTACGTAAACAGATTGGCCGGCACCCGGTGGGGTACAATGGTTTTGTGATGCTAAACCTCAGGGATAATAAGCTGGTAGCCGAGTACCGTGACATAGAAGATACCAGAGTACTGGAAGAGGAATGGAGCGTTGATATTCAAAACGGCCAGCTCAGATGGAACGTTACCTACGTCCTGCCCGAACTGGCCGTATAGAAATCAGATTCCAGGAAATCTGATTGAAGTTCTTTTATTAATGATGCTCGTCGTGCGAATCTTTGCCGCTGAAGTAGGAGGCAAACGCGATGGTTACTCCCAGGAACCCGACGATAAAGACAAGGAGATCCCCAAATATGCCCAAAATCAGCAGGAGCAGGAGGTAGATACTGATGTTTGCCCAAACGGGTAGTTCGGTGGATTCGGTATGATGAGTAGTCATGATTCTGTAATAGTTTGAATTGTATAAATACGGGGCGAAAATAATAAATAACCCTACATAATCCATCCCCGGTCTTTAAATTACCTCGGCTTATGGTAGCGCGCCGCGAAAAATAATAATAGACTTTATATTTTTTTACGGCCTGTTTCCAATTTTATTTCGAGGCGCTATCCCTTCTTTGGCTTTCTAAGTAAAGTACTCTCCGGCAACAGTAACGCGGCATTAATAATAGCACAGTAGCGTAATATAAGTACCTTCCGCCTTTCAATTATACACTATAAGAATTAAATAGAGCAAGCAAACTTTGACTGTTTTAGGGCCTTTTATTTCTTCAAAAGCCCAAATCCGCCTATACTTGCTAACTTATTAATAAAAAAATACAATGCCGTTTATTATTGGAGCCGATATCGGGACTACAAACGTAAAATCTGTCGCTTTTGACTTGTATGGTACTATATTGGCTTCACACAGTGTGGGGTACCCCATCTACTACCCCCATGCTGACTGGAGCGAGCAGGACCCGGAAGAAATTCTGCGGGCTACCCTGGAAAGCATCCGGACGGTATATAAAATGTGCAAAAAACACGGTGAACTGAAAGGTATAGCGTTTAGTGCGGCCATGCACAGCCTCATTGCGCTGGATGAAAACGGCAAACCCCTTACTAATTCTATTATCTGGGCGGACAACCGCAGTGCCGACATCGCCGATGCCCTGCGCCACTCGGCCGACGGCCGGCTGCTGTACCACCGCAACGGTACGCCCGTCCACGCCATGACCCCTGCCTGTAAGCTGTTGTGGCTAAGGCAACACCAGCCCGATACCTTTGCCCGGGCCGGCAGGTACGTTGGCATTAAAGAGTATATCATTAATAAACTGACCGGCAAGTACCTGATGGACTACTCACTGGCTTCGGCTACGGGCCTGTTCAACATTCGTAAGCGCAGCTGGGACCGCTGGACCCTGGACCTGATTGGTTTGGATGAAGCCCAACTACCCGAAGCCGTATCTCCTTTTCATATAGAAGAGTTACCGGCCCGAAATCTTTTGGACTTACCCGTAGGTACTCCCTTGATTATGGGTGCCAGTGATGGTTGCCTGGCTAACCTGGGTAGTGGTGCCATGGCCCCGGATTCAATGGCTGTCACCATAGGTACCAGCGGGGCAGCCCGCATCAGCGCGGATAAAGCCTACACCGATGAGCAAATGCGTACCTTTTGCTACCTGCTCGACGAAAAGACCTATATAATCGGAGGTGCTACCAACAACGGGGGCGTAATATTTCAATGGCTGAAAGATGCTCTGTTTGCCGAATGGGACTATGATACGCTCTTTGAGGCTGCCGCCCAGATTGCCCCTGGAGCCGACGGACTCCTGTTTATGCCTTATCTGCTGGGCGAGCGGGCTCCGCTCTGGAACTCGGCGGTAAGGGGCGGATTTCTGGGTCTGGATATTAAACATACCAAGGCGCACTTTGCCCGGGCCGTCATGGAAGGCATCCTGCTGAATCTGTATAGCATTGGCAAGGTACTTAAAGAAGGCCGTACCATTACCTCCCTCTACGCCAACGGCGGTTTTGCGCGAAGTCCGGTATGGGTTCAAATGCTGGCTGATGTGTTCGGAACGCCCGTCCGCCTGAATGATACCGTGGAAACCGGGTCGGTAGGGGCGGCCATGATGGGGCTGAAAGCGGTGGGTATTATTAAGGATTACTCGGAAGTACCTCTCTTTACACCCGTTGAGCAGGTGGTGGAGCCGGATGCGCGCAACCACGCGGCTTACGCGGGCCTATCAGAGAAATTTTATCAGATGGCGCTGCTCCTTTCTGAACTATCGCAAACCAGCCGGACAGAACCTTCCTGAGGTACCTGGAATCATGTATGTAGTTCAGGCAAAAGTAAGTTAATTATGGGTCCGGTTCATTTCTCTTCCCATCGGTACTTCCGGCCGGAAAAACAACAACGGAGCAAACCATACTGGTTGCCCCGTTGAGAATATAGCCTTACCTGAAAAATTTTATAATAAACCGCCCAGAATCCCTTTGATGGATATGGACAGGCTGGTTTCTGTATTAGCCTTGACCGAAATAGTGTTCAGGCTGGTGTTTCCACTCATATCCAGAAAAGCATTCAGGCTCAACTGTCCTGAGCTTTCGGGCTTGTAGGTTACTACGTGCAGTTCGTATTCGCCCTCCGGTACAAAAGCCGCCGTAAAGCTCCCGTCGTTGTTTACTTTGGTACTGGTCAGGGCGTTTTTGAATCTAACTTTACTTTCTCCCTGTCCGCTTACTTCGGCATTTTGGTTATAGGTACCTTTGGTATAAACGTACGCTACGGCTTTGCCATTGGTGTTAGGGTTGTAGTTGGTTAGCTTGCCCTTGATGGTACCGGTATTCTCTTTTTTTACAAACCGGACCGACGACTGCAGCTCACCATAGGTAACGAAGGCATAGTCCTTATTGCCACTGCCCTGCTCCTTTATGGCTTTTCTCAGGTCAAAATCCATAACCACGGTCTGGGTTTGTCCTTCGGCTATATCTACTTTGGGACCTTTTGTTTCAATGTCGGAGCGGGCGTTACCCGATACCACCAGTTTATTGCGGGTACCATCCTGGCGAAGTATATAGCAGCCGGGGGCGTTGCCGCTGGCGTCACGCTCGTAGTCAAGTACCAGGGTAAGTTTGTCAAAAGAGCCCACCGATATGTCGCCTTCGGTCAGGGTAAAGGTTTTGCCGCCCTGTAATTCCAGCAGATTTACAGTTTTGGGCGTTTGAAAAGCCTCCCATTTTTTGCCGTCAATCCGGACTTCGGTAACTGTAATAAATACGCCCTGAACCGATGCTTCGTCAATTGGTGCATCGGTCAGCTCGACCCGCAGCTTGCCACCGGTACCGGAGGGGTCTATATCCTCGTCGTCCTGTAAACTGCAGCTACTAAACGCCAATACTGCTGCCAAACCTAAGGCCGTCCATTTAATTTTCTTGGTAATCATGAGTGAGTGATTTTGAGTTAAACATAAATCATGAAGTGGGGTACATCATGGGTATAGGTATTTTCATGCGGTAGCAGATAGGATTATTTTATGAATATTCAGAGTGAATGAGTACAATCGAAAAAGAAACGAGCCGGGATAGTGAATATTTTTTATTGGTACAGCTATTGAGTGAACGGTAAAAGGGGATTTTCGAGAGGAGCGAAGTACCATATAGGTATTTGTACTTTATTGAGGAGGTAGAATTCACATGTGTCGGCGGAACGGACGCTCTGTTTGGGGCAGGGGCAGATGATTGAAGATAAGCCGCTTAAACTTGTATAAATATTATTGTACAGTTAGGAATGCCTCATTTTTATTACGTATTATTACGTGGGTTTTTAAGCGGGACTTTTTGTCATCACACACGTATTTAATTCTGCTGATTGCTGCAACGGCCCTTTACAAAAGGGTTATGCTATCGGGAATGCCGATAAGCAGATTTATTAAAAAAGAGTGACAGTATCTTACCAGGTGATCGACAATTTCGTAACTAACTGCTTACATGGAATCAGCTTTATTACCACTTAATGAGCACGACCGGCAACAGGCTCTTGATGCCTATCAAATACTGGATACCCTTCCTGAGCAGGACTATGACAATATTACCCTGATTGCCTCGGAAATTTGTCAAACGCCCATTTCATTAATTTCTCTGGTTGACCGGGAGCGGCAGTGGTTTAAGTCAAAGCAAGGCATTGAGGCAACTGAAACGTCGAGAGAAGTCTCGTTTTGCGCCCATGCCATCCTCAATCCTTCTGAAGTATTAGTAGTGCCCGATACCCAGGATGATAATCGCTTCTGGGATAATCCGCTAACTACTTCAGACCCCCACATCCGCTTTTACGCGGGGGCTCCTCTGGTTACTTCCGATGGCTTTGCCTTGGGTTCGCTTTGCGTAATAGACCAAAAGCCCAGGGAACTAACGGAGAAACAGAAGCAGGCACTTTCAGCTTTGGCCAGGCAGGTTATACGTCAGTTTGAACTGCGCAGAAAAACAATGGAACTGGAATCGGCCAGGGCCGAACTGGAAACTGCAAACCGGGAGCTACTGGAAGCCAAACTGAAAGCCGAGCGGGCCAATAAAGCAAAGACTGATTTTTTGTCGGTGATGAGTCATGAAATCCGGACACCCCTGCACTCCATTGTAGGCTATACCAACCTGCTGATCGAGGAAACGCCCCGGCTGGACCAGCAACAACCCCTCAAGGCGCTGCGCTTTTCGGGCGAAATGCTCCTCTCGCTGATCAATGATATTCTGGACCTGAATAAGCTCGAGGCCGGAAAAATGGAATTGGAAACCATACCATTTAACCTGGCGGAGTTAATCAACAATGCCGTTCAGCTTAATCTGAATCGGGCCAGTAAAAAAGGCAATCATATTGAAATACACGCCGACCCGAACCTGCCTCCACACTTGCTGGGGGATCCGGTACGGTTGCTGCAGATTATTAATAACCTGGTATCCAATAGTATCAAATTTACCGAAAAAGGATTGATTAAGATCCGACTAATCGCCGAGAACCTGGATGGTGAATTGGTTAGAATCCATTTTAAGGTGCAGGATACCGGCATTGGTATGTCGCCGGAAGCGGTGTCGGTTATCTTTAATGAATATACGCAGGCCTCGACTGACATTGCCCGCCTGTACGGGGGGACCGGCCTGGGATTGTCTATCACCAAAAAGTTACTTGATTTATTTGGAAGTACTATCCAGGTAGAGAGTGAGTTGGGTAAGGGAACTACCTTCACCTTTTCGATTAAATTTAAAAAAGCCAAAGTTGCACTACCCCTCAATCAGGATAATCAGGATTGGGACTTTAAAGGCTTCCGGGTTATGGTTGTTGATGATAGTGACCTTAATTTAAAACTCATAAGACATTCACTGGATAAAATGGGCGTGGAGCTTGAAACATATTCTACTCCGCTAAAAGCCCTGGAAGCAACCAGAACCAGTACTTATGATTTAATACTGATGGATCTGCAAATGCCCGGCATGAGCGGTTTTACGCTGAGTAGCGAAATTCGAAAATTTGAAAAAGAGGTACCTATAATCGCCTTATCGGCCGATTACAGTCAGGAAACCATCCGGTTGACCCAGGAAGCAGGCATGAATGACTACCTGGCCAAGCCGTACGCTATTAAGCAACTGTACCAGGTCATGTCAAAGTACCTGGTAAAAGCCAGTCTGTAAAGAGGCCAACGTACCTGTTTTATAGTATAAAAAGAGCGGGACCCTTTTTTCAGGAATCCCGCTCTTTTGTATTCTATATACTATTAAATGACTCAGGCGTGCTGTTTGCTGGGTACGCCTTCGGCAATTTCTTTAATCATTTTCTGATTAAAGGCCGGTATGTCGTCTGGCTTGCGGCTGCTTACCAGCCCCCGGTCTACCACTACTTCCCGATCCACCCAGCGGGCCCCCGCATTTTCCAGATCTTTACGTAACGACGGGTAGGAGGTAAGCAGTCGTCCTTTAACTACCTCCGCCTCAATGAGCATCTGCAGGCTGTGGCAAATTGCCGCAACGGGCTTTTGGGTAGTGAAAAAACAACGCACAAATTCCACCGCCCGGGTGTTCATACGAAGCGAGTCCGGATTCAGGATTCCACCGGGCAGGAGCAGAGCGTCGTAATAGCCGGGTCGTGCCTGTTCCAGCGGCACATCTACTTTAAACGTTTCTCCCCATTCTATGTGATTCCAGCCTTTTACAGAATCTTTATTGGGCGAAATAATATGCGTAGTAGCCCCACACATATCCAACGCTTTTCGGGGTTCGGTCAGCTCGACCTGTTCAAAACCATCGGCTACCAGGATGGCAATGCGTATGCCTTTTAGTCTGGCTTCCATGCTTCTTTTATTTTAATTAAAAAGAGGAAAATAAGGATTAAACTAATAGCATAAAAAATATACCAGCCCCTATATAGCAGCCATACCCACCAAATGTCCGGGCGGTTGTAGCAATAAAGCTACATTTGGCAGTACCATGGGGGAATAAAAAAGGAGAAGGAGCTTTTTTACAAAAGTCCTTCTCCTCCCTGTATAACTTGAAGCTTTACCTGCTTCAGGCGTGCTGCTGCTCGTGGATACCTTCCCGGAATTCTTCTACCATCTTCCGGTTAAAGGCGGGTATATCTTCCGGTTTTCGACTGGTAACCAATCCATGGTCAGTAACTACTTCGGCATCGACCCAGTTGGCACCCGCATTCTTAAGGTCAGTGCTCACCGAGGGGTAGGAGGTTAGTTTTCTTCCTCTTACTACGTCAGCTTCAATCAGCATTTGCGGACCGTGACAAATGGAGGCTACCGGCTTTCCGGCCTCAAAAAAGTCCCGGACAAACTGTACTGATTTCTTATCGGTTCGGAGTTTGTCCGGATTCAGGACACCGCCGGGTAAGAGTAACGCGTCATAGTCGTCAGCGCTAACTTCACTAACAGTTTTATCTACCTGAAATGAATCACCCCAGTCGGTTTTATCCCAACCTTTTATTGTTCCTTTTTCCGGGCTGACGATATGAGTTTCAGCCCCTTGATCTTCCAGGGCTTTTTTAGGCTCTGTTAGTTCTACCTGTTCAAATCCATTGGTGACCAGAATGGCCACTTTCTTTCCTTTCAGCTTCAAATCCATAGCTCACAATATTTAATTCTAACTTTTTTCCAGGTTTTCAGGAAAAAGACTATTCCACAACCCAAAAGGATAAAATCGGAGCCTGAAAGGGGATAATTCTCACAAATTGTGGGGAAATGTCACAGAAAAAGAAGCTGAAACAGCTTATGTCGCAATATATTGGTCTGCTGATGGCAAAAGTACTGTTACAAAACAGGACTCGCACCCACCCTCAAAGTTTCGGAAGAAATTCCTAATCAGATCTTCTTCAGGTACTTTCCAAGTACCTTTCCACTTTGGAAAAGTCTGCTACCCAAGGTACCTGCGCAAGGCATCTTCAATCATAGAATTGGGAGCTATGAAAGGTTTTTTTGTAATGGTAACCCGTAGTACGTTATTCTGAATGGCATAGTTACCCTCCACTGTACCTACCTTGGCCGGAACGGCAAATACGCCGTTTTGGGTATCGCCGGAAAAGGAACCCTGTGCTCCTTCTATGGTACTTTTGGCACGACTGATAAGGGAATGTGCTTCCTCGTTGAATGGAATGTCAAATGAATAAGCCATAAATCATCGGTTTAAGTAGCTACTGCCGACCGTAGGGGCCGTATTTAATTTTAACTAATTTTTTATCTAAACAATTACAAATTGTGTGCCCGGGCAGCTTTTGCTGTATGGGTACTTACCATCCCAATATTTATTTTGAGTACTTAGCAACCCTGCGGCCGTTTTCGTCGTATACCGGGATAAACCACTAAGGTTTGGACTCACCTTAAAACAAAGCATCACATGAAAAATTTTTTATTAGTAGGAATTTGCCTTTTAGGCCTGGTCTTTGGCGGCTGTAAAGATGATGAAGACGAGGTTTCGCCCGAAGTGCGCGTAGCGACTAATCTGACGGGTACTTCGGAGGTACCTTCTAATAACTCTACCGCCACCGGAAAGGCCGAAGGAACCTTTAATAATGATACCAAGGAACTGAAACTTACCGTAACCTACCAGGGAGTTACGCCCACCGGCTGGCACATTCACAAAGCAGCAGCCGGTACCAACGGAGGCGTTTTGTTTGACTTCGGAACTACCTTCAGTTCGCCTTTTATGTTTTCAAAGGTACTTACCCTGGAGCAGGAAGCTGACCTGAAAGCGGGTATGTATTATGTTAACATACATTCGGCTACCTTTAAAGGAGGGGAGATACGTGGACAATTAAGCGTGGCTCCCTAAGCAATCGGGATACTCCACCGCGGGACATGAGTATAAAAGAAAGTATTGAGTAGTCAAAAAAAGAGGTGCGGCCTTAGGGCTGCACCTCTTTTTTTGTTTGGTGGGTTAATTAAATCTCAACCCCACCGCCTACATTCTCAAAGGCGATTTCTCCGTCGTTGTTGACTTCCATCATGATAACGGCATCCTTGGCAATGTGACCGCTCAGGATGCCCTTGGACAGCTCATTCAGGATACGGCGCTGCAGTACCCGCTTGAGCGGACGTGCTCCAAAGGCCGGGTCAAAACCTTCTTCACCCAGCTTGGTGAGGGCTTCGTCGGTAGCGTCCAGCGTAATACCCTGGTCGAGCAGCATACGCTGAATATGCCGGAACTGAATATCCACAATCTTGCGGATGTTGTTCTGGGTCAGCGGCTCGAAGAGCACTATTTCATCAATACGGTTCAGAAACTCGGGGCGAACCGAAGCTTTCAGCAGATCCAGTACCGCCTGCTTGGCCTCTTCCATGATGATAGTATGGTTCCAACCTTCGTCCTCCGCGTACTTCTCCTGGATAATATGGCTACCAATGTTGGAGGTCATGATAATAATCGTGTTCTTAAAGTTAGCCACCCGACCTTTATTGTCGGTTAACCGGCCTTCGTCCAGTACCTGCAGCAGGATGTTCCAAACGTCCGGATGGCCTTTTTCGATTTCATCCAGCAGTACCACGCTGTAAGGCTTCCGCCGAACGGCCTCGGTCAGTTGTCCGCCTTCGTCGTAGCCTACGTAGCCCGGAGGCGCTCCCACCAGTCGGCTGACGGCGTGGCGCTCCTGGTACTCACTCATGTCAATGCGCACCACGGCGTTTTCGTCGTTGAACAGGTACTGCGCCAGGGTCTTTGCCAGCTCGGTCTTACCTACACCGGTGGGGCCCAGGAACAGGAAGCTACCGATGGGTCGTTTAGGGTCCTGCAGGCCGGCCCGGCTGCGGCGTACGGCGTCGGCTACTACCTGAATGGCCTCGTTTTGCCCGGCCACCCGGCGGTGTAGTTCGTCTTCCAGGTGCAGCAGCTTTTCGCGTTCACTCTGCAGCATTTTATGGACCGGGATGCCCGTCCACTTGGCTACTATTTCGGCAATTTCTTCCGAAGTAATTTCCTCCTGCATCAGTTTACGTTCGCCTTCTGACTTCTGCAGTTCTTCCAGTTTTTTCTGCGCTTCCGGAATCCGGCCGTACCTGATCTCAGCTACCTTACCGAAGTCACCGGCCCGTTCGGCTTGTTCGGCTTCAAAGCGCAGCTGGTCGGCCTGTTCTTTCAGCGTACGTATTTCATTGACAATTCCCTTCTCGTTTTCCCACTGAGCCCGCAGGGCGTTGCGCTGCTCGCTGAGGTCCGCGATTTCCTTATTCAGGACCATTTCCTTTTCGTGGTTGTTTTCCCGGCGGATCGCTTCGCGTTCAATTTCCAGCTGCATGATCCGGCGGTTCAGCTCGTCGAGTTCCTCGGGCACGCTGTCCATTTCCAGGCGCAGCTTGGAAGCCGCTTCGTCCATCAGGTCAATAGCCTTGTCGGGCAGGAAGCGGTCGGTAATATAGCGGTTTGACAACTCTACGGCCGCAATGACGGCGTCGTCCTGGATACGTACCCCGTGGTGAAGTTCGTATTTTTCCTTGATTCCGCGCAGGATACTGATGGCGTCGTTTACGTCGGGTTCGTCGACCATTACCGCCTGAAACCGGCGCTCGAGTGCTTTGTCCTTCTCCATGTACTTCTGGTACTCTTTTAGCGTAGTAGCACCAATGGCGTGCAACTCACCCCGCGCCAGGGCGGGCTTCAACAGGTTAGCGGCATCCATGGCACCTTCGCCTCCGGCCCCAGCTCCAATGAGGGTATGTATCTCGTCAATGAACAGGATAATTTCCCCTTCGGAGTCAGTTACTTCTTTAATGACGGCCTTCAGGCGCTCTTCAAATTCACCTTTGTACTTGGCACCGGCTATGAGCAGACCCATGTCCAGCGACACAATAATCTTGGATTTCAGGTTTTCGGGTACGTCACCCTGCACAATGCGCTGGGCCAGCCCCTCCACAATGGCCGTTTTACCAACCCCTGGTTCACCCAGCAGGATCGGGTTGTTTTTGGTCCGGCGGCTCAGGATCTGAAGTACCCGGCGGATTTCTTCGTCGCGACCAATAACGGGGTCAATCTTGCCGGCCCGGGCCAGGTCGTTCAGGTTTTTGCTGTAGCGCTCAAGAGAACGGTACTTAGCTTCGGCGTTTTGATCTTTCACGGGATTACTCTTTCCTCTAAGTTCTTTAATAGCTTCTTTTAGTTCTTTTTCTTTGAATCCGGCGTCTTTCAGCAGCTGAGCCACGGCGTCTTTTCCGCCCACAATACCTAACAGCAGCAGCTCAATGCTGACGAATTCATCTCCGAATTCTTTCAGGTAGGTCTGCGCTTTGTTCAGGGCGGCCGACAAGTCGTTGCCCAGGAAGGTTTGGGTGCTGGTTACGCGCGGATAACTCTTAATAACGGCGTCAACCGCCTGCATAACGCGTTGCTGGTTTACGTTAAGCTTTTTCAACAGAAAGCCCGACGTATTTACATCTTCCTGTAAAATGGCTTTCAGTACATGACCCGTTTCAACGGCCTGCTGCTGGTTGCCCTGCGCAATCTGGGCGGCCTGCTGGATCACCTCCTGTGCCTTAATGGTATACTGATTAAAATCCATGGCTTTTGGTTATCTGATCTATTATTTTTTTCAATTACGTATAGTGTATAGTCTATCAAAGTACGTACCTGCCTTAAAAAGCGGAAAAAATGGCGCATTTTCCGGAGATTATTGGCTTAATAATGCCAGAAAGTCATTGCTGACCCTGCTGTTCATCGTAGGGGTTGTGGAAGTACTTTCTTAAAAAGTGACCTTATTAAAAACCGGAATTATTTTATGATACTTACCAGGGGTTACCACGAAATTTACGTTCTCGCCAGGGCGTAAATACCTTTTAATCAGCCCTGCTTATATTAACCTAATCCGCCCTGAATCGTTTATACAAAACAATTTTGGGTAAAATCAGGTAGATAGTAAAGAAAATCTTCGCAGAATCAGGGCAACTAAAAATGTAGATTTAAAAATTTGGATAAGGGTAGTATGTACAGCTACCGGGAAGAAAAGCGACTTTATATCAGCAGACTGTTAGGCTAACACAAAATTTGGATCAGGAACAACTACTATCATATGCAACGCGAAGTATCAGGCTGGTTTAGCCCCGCTCTGGACAGGCAAATGGACGTGGCTGTTTATGGGCATTATGGCTTTGCCTTGTTACTGCTGCCCACGGCCGACACCGGTTTCCTGGAATACGAGCAACAGGGGCTGATTGAAAGCATCCGTTCGCATATTGAGGCGGGTAAAGTAAAGGTGTTCTGCATTGGGAGCGCCACCAGCCACCGCCCTGCTATATCAAATGAAGAGCGGGTACAGCTGTATCAGTTGTACTATGACTACATTTTTCGGGAAGTAGTACCTTTTATCAAAGAAAAGACCAGCGATGAAACGCCCCTGATAGCGGCGGGGGCTTCTGTCGGGGCCGTGCATTCGGCTAATCTGTTCTTTAAGCATCCCGATCTGGTCCATGGTATTATTGCCATGAGCGGGTGCTATGATCTTAGCCACTACACCAACGGCTTCTATGACCAGGATGTGTACTTCAATTCTCCCGGCCACTACCTGACCAACCTCAACGCCGAATGGCACCTTGGCAAGTACCGTCAAAGCCGGCATATTCACCTGATAACGGGCTCAGGTGCTTATGAAGACCCCAACTCCTCGCGCTACATCTCTACCATTCTTACCTCCAAAGGAGTACCCCACGAACTGGATATATGGGGGGAGGAGTATCCGCACGAGTGGTGGGTGTGGCACCGGATGATGAACCTTTATCTGGAGACAAAGTTTTAATTTATTTTCGATTTCAGATTGTTGATTCAGATTGTCAGGTAAATACCAATCTAACAAATGCGCCGGGAACACCCCTTCGGTACTTTGGCTTTGTACCCCAACGGCATTCATTCTACTGCCGCTCTTTCACCGCAGCGGCGGCCACTCATTCACTCATTCACTCTTTCGCTCTTTGAACTGAACTACGCTCCTTCAAACTGCCGCAGGAACCGGACGTCGTTTTCGGTGAACAAGCGCAGGTCCTTGATGCCGTAGCGCAGCATGGTTATACGCTCGATACCCATACCGAAAGCAAAGCCCGTGTATTCTTCGGGGTCAATGCCGCAGTTGGCCAGTACCTGGGGATCAACCATGCCGGAACCCGCAATTTCTACCCAGCCTGAGTACTTACAAACGTTGCACCCCTTGCCTTTGCAGATAAAGCAGGTGACGTCGATTTCGGCGCTGGGCTCGGTAAAAGGGAAGTAGGAGGGGCGCAGCCGGATTTTGGAATCCTGACCGAACATCTCCTTCGCAAAATGATACAGGGTATCTTTCAGGTCTTTGAAGCTTACGTTTTTGTCCACGTACAGTCCCTCTACCTGGTGAAACACACAGTGGGCCCGGGCCGAAATAGCCTCGTTCCGGAATACCCGACCGGGCATAATAGAACGTAGCGGGGGCTTTTTGTGCTCCATGAGGCGAATCTGTACGTTGGAAGTATGGGTCCGCAGCAGCACGTCGTCTTTTACTTCCCCGGCGCTTTTCTCCACAAAAAACGTGTCCTGCATTTCGCGGGCGGGATGGTTATCGGGAAAGTTAAGGGCGCTGAAATTGTACCAGTCCGTTTCTATTTCGGGACCGTCGGATACGTTGAAACCCATGCGTTCAAAGATCTCAATGATCCGGCGACGCACAATAGTAAGCGGATGTATGCTGCCGTACTGGTTGGGAACTGCCGGGAGCGTGAGGTCTACCTGGCTGGCGGCTCCGTTGTCTGACTGTTCTTCCAGTTGGGTACTGAATAGCTGAAAACGATCCTGGGCCGCGTTTTTAAGGGTATTCAATTCTTGCCCTACCGCGCGGCGGTCTTCCTGCGGAATAGTCTTGAGCTGGTCAAACAGTTCTGTCACTACTCCTTTACGACTAATATAGCGCATGCGGAAGGCTTCCAGTTGCTCCTTAGTACTCACGGTACTGTTTTCTATTTCGGTGAGTAGTTCTTGTACCCGTTCGGAAATCATAATGGTATTAACATAAGTATAAAAATCAGCCGCAAAGATATATAAAGTTTGGAGGGTGTACCAGAACCCCCGGTAGCAGATAAAGAGCCGGACGCCCCAAAGAGCGACATTTTACCTGGTATTCTTTCGGCATAAAATCAAAAAGCAATACGTAAGAACACCTGATTTAGTAAGTGGCGCTACGTCATTTGCAATTCTTGAATTTTATAAAAAGTTGAAAGTCAGCTGATTAAAAATGATAGCGTAGGAATACGTATTTTGCTGGATAGCAGAAAGTGGTAATTTTGGTAACAAGAATATATATCACTAATACCTACATAAAGATATGGAAAGCTATTCCAGTTATTCGGTAAAACAAGCTACGAGAGCTACGGCTGCAAGCTACTCTCCTACTTTGCAGGGCACTGACATTGCCATTTATATAATGGGACAGATCCAATGGCTTTCACCTGATGAAATTACTTGTTTGGAAGGTGAGGGGAACTATACGTATGTGTATACATGCAGGGGAAAGCGGTTTCTGGTATCCCGCACCCTTAAAAGCTTAACGGAACATCTTAACGATACTTTTTTACGCGTGCACAAATCCTACATTGTCAATACCGGCTATATTGTAGACCGGATCGACGACGACCGGGTTATCCGACTGGTGTGTGGAAAAGAAGTGGTAGTTGCACGACGTAAAATCAAAGAAATTGCGGAATTGCTCAATCTGTATCAGGGACGAATCAGTGCCTGAAAGATAATATTGTGTAGCATAAAGGCTTCATTTTTAGTGGGTTAAATCGTGGACAGCAGCCACCGCATAGAACGGTGGCTGCTCGTTTTTTTTAGCCAACCCAATATTCCAGACTATTAACCCGGTCAGAATAGCTTCATGCCCAGGGTTACCTGCCAGGAGTTAAGGCGTTGCCCCACCGTGGTAGAACCGCTTCCCGCCTGGTTCTGATTGACCTTGAAAACAGCCAGGTCATTGAAAGAACCTTCCCGGCGTACATCCAGGCTAAATCCTAAAATGTCCAGACCGGCCCCAAACTGGTACCCGTAAACGGCCTGTGACATGGCGTCGTTGAAGCTACCGGAGGTATATTGGTCAAACGCGTCGCGGAGGCGCTGGTTATCGCCAATCCGGAAGGAGGCCATCGGACCGGCATTGATCCGAAACGGTCCGCCCTTTAATCCAATCAGAATAGGTACATCAATATTGCTGAAACGGACATCCACCTGACGGGGAATGGGCGTGGCGCCGCTGTTGTCAATAATCTCGAAGGAGCCGCCCTTGGTCGACACAAGTACCTCCGGCTGAATAAACAGATGCTTGCCGAAGCGGGCGTAGACTCCACCCACAAAGCCCGTACGGGTGTCGTAGCTTTCCCGCAGGTTGTCACGCACTACCTGCCCGTTGTAGCCCAGGTAGGGATTCCCGTTGCCGTCGTAGCGCGTGGTAAGTACCTCGCCCATAGAAAGTTTTGACAGATTAACGCCGCCTTTAATACCTAAGGCAAAACCTTTGGCCTGACCAAAAGATAGCTGAGGGGCAGCCACGCACAGCAGGAGGGCCAGCAGTCCGGATTTGATGTTTTTCATGGTTTTTTAGTTCTAATAGATGAGTTTGATTAGTAACGAACTGATGCTTACTGCCTACATACCGGAAGCACCTTTTTTAGATACAATTTGTTAATAAAGTTTGTACTTTCAGGGCCGGTTCCGTCCGGGTTAGTTAGTATCAAGTATCGTACCGGTACTGCAAAGACAATCGAAAAAGTAAATACCCCTATGGCCAAAGCCAAAACTGCCTACTTCTGTCAAAATTGTGGTTATAATTCGCCCAAGTGGCTAGGCAAATGTCCCTCCTGCGGCGAATGGAATACCTTTGTTGAAGAAATTGTCGAAAAAGAAGATACTAAAAATCAGGTAGTGTGGAAGTCGGTGAACCTGGCAAGCCGCCCCAAATCTATTGAAGAAATACGCTACGAGGAAGAGCCGCGCATCCTGACCACTGACCAGGAACTTAACCGGGTACTGGGCGGGGGCATTGTGCAGGGAGCGCTGGTGCTGATTGGCGGCGAGCCGGGCATCGGAAAGTCAACGCTGATGCTCCAGATAGCCCTTACCCTTTCCAATAAACGCGTTCTGTACGTATCGGGCGAAGAGTCGGAGCAGCAGATAAAAATGCGGGCCGAGCGCCTGGACACTAAAAGCCCCAATTGCTTTATCCTGACCGAAACCTCCACGCTGAACCTGTTCCGGCAGATCGAGGAATTTAATCCTGACGTCCTCATTATTGATTCCATCCAGACCATGCAGTCGCCGCTGATCGAGTCCAGCGCGGGAAGTGTGTCGCAGGTACGGGAATGTACCTCAGAGATTATGAAGTACGCCAAGGAAACCGGCACCCCCGTCTTCCTGATCGGGCATATTACCAAGGAAGGCTCCCTGGCAGGTCCCAAGGTACTTGAACACATGGTAGACACGGTACTCCAGTTCGAAGGCGACCGCCATACCACCTACCGGATTCTGCGTACCATCAAAAACCGCTTTGGAAGTACCTCCGAGCTGGGCATTTACGAGATGCTGGGCACCGGCCTGCGGCAGGTAACCAACCCGTCGGAAATCCTGATTTCCCAGCGCGATGAACCCCTGAGTGGCATTACCATTGGTTCCATGATTGAAGGGAATCGTCCGCTCAAGATCGAGATCCAGTCGCTGGTGAGTGTGGCCAACTACGGTACCCCCCAGCGGAGCAGTACCGGTTTTGACGCCAAGCGCCTGCAGATGCTGCTGGCCGTGCTGGAAAAACGGGGGGGCTTCCGACTGGGCATTCAGGATGTTTTTCTGAACGTAGCGGGTGGGCTGCGGGTCGAGGACCCCGCCATTGACCTGGCGGTAGTTACATCCATTGTTTCCTCCTACGAAGACATCGCCATTCCGCCGTCGGTCTGCTTTGCGGCCGAGGTAGGGCTGGGGGGGGAAGTGCGGGCTGTGAACCGGATCGAGAGCCGGATTTCGGAGGCGGAGAAACTGGGCTTCCGGAAAATTTATATCTCCAAGTACAACACCAAAGGCCTGTCATTTGCTGACTATAAAATTGAGGTAGTACCCGTAGCCCGACTGGACGATATGTTCGCGGAGCTGATGGCGTAACCGGCCGGGAGCAGGTACTATACCGCAGGCAGGTTGCGGGGAATAGATACCCGGAATTCACTGCCTTTGCCCGGAGTACTATCCAATTCAAGTTGCCAGTGGTGCGCGTTAACGATTTGCTGCACGTAGCTCAGGCCCAGGCCAAAACCTTTCACGCTGCCGCTGGTACCCGGTATGCGGTAGAACTTCTGAAAAATCTTGTTTTTTTCTTCGGGGGCTATGCCCACCCCGTTGTCCCGTACGGCTATTACGTAGCTACCGTCCTGGTCGTAGGTCGTAACATAGATAACGGGCTGCTCCGGCGAGTACTTCAGGGCATTTTCCAGCAGGTTGTGGAGTACGTTAATCAGGTGCAGCCGGTCAACCTTTACCAGCGACTGCTGCGCCCGGCAGTCGGCTTTGATGGTACCGTCGTATCTCTCAACTACGCTATATACCAGGTCGTTGAGGGGAGTAGTTTCCAGGTTCAGGCGCAGGGAGTGGCTTTCGGCCTGCGCTATGTTAAGTACATTCTCGATGTGCCACTGCATACGCTGACTTTCTTCCTTGATAATCCTGACGTACTTATGCAGCTTTTCGGGTGTTTCGATCACCACCGGGGCTACCAGCATATCTGCCGCCAGTCGGATACTGGCCACCGGAGTCTGGAGTTCGTGGGTCATCTGATACACAAAATCCATCTGGTCCCGCGATGAGTCTTTGGCTTTAAGCACGTGCAAACCCAGCAGTACCATCCCCAGAATTGACGCAAGCAGTAAACACCAGACCAGTATTTCGGCAACGGGTAGGTTAGTGGAGGAAAATGGAGAAAGAAAACTGTTCAGTAAGGCCACCGCACAAAAGATAGCCACTACTCCCAAACAAATGAACCCCCAGGCCTCTTTCCTTAATTTCATCAGTTTCGCAAGAAATGCGGTTGGTAAATGGTTTTGCTAATATACGGATTTGATTAAATTTAGCTCCTATTTAGAGCCATTCATAGTTAAATAACCATTTAATAAAACTTAAAAAGCGTACACGTTCGGAATCGGGAGCGGATAGTTGTACCCTACGTACTTTGTATGAAAAGATTGAGTAGTTTAATTCTGATAGGCTGGCTGGTGTCAGTCCATAGTCTGGTGGCGCAGCGTCCCTTCCACGGCGATTCTTTCGCCCATACGTTCTCCATTGTGGCCCGCGACAGCGTCACCGGTGACGTGGGCGTAGCGGTACAGTCGCACTGGTTTTCGGTGGGGTCGGTGGTGGCCTGGGCCGAGGCCGGCGTAGGAGCCATTGCTACGCAATCCATGGTCAACGTAAGCTTCGGTCCCCGCGGACTGGAACTCCTGAAGTCGGGTTTGTCGGCGCAGGAAACACTGGACCAACTCATCAGCAGCGACGATGGCCGCGACTTCCGGCAGGTGGGTATTGTAGATATAAAAGGGAACGTAGCGACCTATACCGGAGCCAAGTGCATCGCGGAAGCGGGACACCGGCAGGGACGGCAGTTTTCGGTCCAGGCCAACATGATGCTTAACGACAAGGTACCCGCGGCCATGGAGCGGGCCTACCGGTCGGCCAGGGGGCCACTGCCACAGCGCCTGATGGCGGCCCTGAAAGCGGCTCAGGGCGTAGGGGGCGATATCCGGGGGCAGCAGTCGGCGACGATTCTGGTGGTGAAGGGGCAGCAGTCGGACAGGCCCTGGGAGGATAAAGTAGTAGACCTGCGCGTGGAGGACCACCCCAACGCCGTAGCCGAAATGGAACGCGTCCTGAATGTACATTACGCCTACGAAGACATGAACCTGGGCGACCTGGCCATGGAGCACAACGACGTACCCGGTGCCCTGAAACATTACGGAGCCGCCATGGCTAAGTACCCTAACAACGTAGAAATGAAGTATTGGACAGCCGTGTCGCTGGCTAACGCCGGTCGACTGAATGAAGCCCTGTCCATATTCCGGGAAGTATTTCGGAAAGAACCCAACTGGGCCTTACTGACCCGCCGCCTCGTCCCCAACGGCATGCTGACGGTATCGGAAGCGGAGTTAAAGAAGATTCTGGATAGTGGGAAGTAATCGATTATGTGGCTATTGAACCGACTCTTTTCCTCCAAGCCAAGGAAGCAGCTCGAGGAATACTATGCCATAATTGAAGAGCAAATAGCTTGGGACAGATTTAGAAGAAATATGGATAGTCAATACTGACAAAGTACCTTGGTATCCAGACGTACTTTTTTGATCTCAAAAGTAAACCGTCATTCACCAATATAACCCTGACGGCCCGCGCGGCCGACTTTGTTGAGAAGGAGATGAAGAGGAAAAATAGGTAGCTGCGCTGCTATAAGCTGTAGGCTTTAAATTTTTTTATAAATTGCCTACAGCTTATAGCCGCATAGCTAGCTTACTTCAACTGATAAGCCACCACACTATTTTTAAAGAACGTCGGCACATATACGATCTTTTTAGCAGCATCGTAGCCGATGTCGGCAGAATTAATTTTCTGATCTTTGGTATCCAGCATTTTTTGCACCGTACCATCTTCTTTTACAAAATAAATCTCACCATCCCAGCACGACACCACGTATTCGCCGGGTGCAACCTCTTCAATCCCGTCGGTGGTTTTGTACATGCCCTCGGCCAGTTTGGTCAAATTCTTACTGGCATCTAACTTGTACAAATTCCCGCTATCCAGAATCAGCAGCCCATCCGACTGGGCCAGCAGTCCATTGGGGCGTGTGGGGCTTTCGAAATATTTATTCGCCTGGCCATCCTTGATCATCGTGATTTGCTTCGTATTAGAATCCGAAACATAGACAGTTCCATCGCCCGATATGGTAATGTCGTTCAAAAACTCGGAGCCTTCTACGGGAATTTTGCGCAGTACCTTGCCATTCGACATATCGATCTCAACCACTTCGGTCAGGTCGGCTACGTAGAGCTTGCCATTGTACATTCCCATGCCTTTGGGGGCATTCAGACCCGTATTCCAGTTCAGGTCGATGATCTGGCCGTCGGTACCTATCTTTCCGATGCCGCCTTTTCCATCTTTTTCGTCGGATTTGCCGTTGATCTGGGCTACATACAGCACATTATTAGTCCCGTCAAACAGCACCGACTCCGGGGTCTGAACGATAGAATCAGTAGCCCAGATTTGTTCCAGCGAAGCCATGGCTACAGTTGAAGAATCCACGTCGCTTTCAGACTCGCCTCTTTTTTCGGAAGAGCAGGCTGCCAGAAGTGCCAGGGAGGCAATAAAAATGTACGGTTTGGTATTCACAGAGTATAGTAGTTTGTAAAAGTGAAAGATGGATTTACGAAGTACTAGTACCAAAGTAGCAGGGAGGATTTTTCTAATCTAAAAGACCGCTTTTTGGCGTTTTGGTTTATATTTGTTAGATACCAGAGAGTAAAAAGTAGAGGGTATGCGGGTAGTCTGGGTAGACAATAAAGTTGATACATTCACTAAAT
Organism: Telluribacter sp.; assembly: GCF_035998675.1. NCBI lineage: Bacteria > Pseudomonadati > Bacteroidota > Cytophagia > Cytophagales > Spirosomataceae > Telluribacter > Telluribacter sp. The sequence goes on along the minus strand of NZ_DASYHI010000010.1, from coordinate 44,758 downwards.
GAAAAACAGATAAGAACTAAGGGAGCCTTTCTGGTATTTGCTTTTGTGCTCCTATTTGCCTTACGTGTACAATCTCAAAGCCCTACAAAAATGATCTATATAACCCAACTCATATACATCCTGGATGGACAGGAGGCGACTTTTAATGAATTTGAAAAGGTAGCGATGCCATTAATTTCAAAATATAACGGGCGACTTCTGTTGAGATACAGGCCGGAGGCGGCTAATATCATAGAGCAAAATATAGAAACTCCCTACGAAATTCATTTGGTAGAATTTAAGAGTGAGCAGGATTTGGATGATTTTTTTAAGGATGAGGAAAGGAAAAAATGGGTCTATTTGAAAGAGCAATCCATCAAAGCGGTCTGGCTTATCAAAGGAACAAAGCTGTGAAAGGTGCCCCGCATTTAATAAAGCGTTCAGCTAAGCGGGGGGCAGCAACAAGTAGTCTGAGCCATGAGCCCACTTTTACTTTTGCTCAAAACTACTAGCCTCATGCCCCTTTTTCCCCAAAACCGCCGCACCTTTATCAAATCCTCCCTCGGCCTGGCCGCTGCTACCATAGCCTGGCCCGATACCAATGAAGTACTTACCGCCGGTCAGGTCATTGACCGCATCAAGGCCAACGTGGGGATCCCCTGGCGGGAGCAGACGGTAGACAATCTTATAGTAGGTACCCGGGACCAGGAGGTAAAGGGCATCGCTACCGTGATGATGGCGACCCTGGAAGTACTGCAGCAGGCCGCAGCGAAGGGGCTAAACCTCATCGTTACGCACGAGCCTACCTACTACTCGCACCAGGACAAGATTGAGCCCGTACAGCAGGACTCCCTGTTCCAACAAAAGCGCGATTTTCTGGAAAAGAACGGGATGGCCGTTTTTCACTTTCACGACCACTGGCACGGCCGCAAGCCCGACGGCATCGCTACGGGGATGATCCGGGAGCTGGGCTGGGAGAAGTACTCCGACCCGGAGCAGCTCAGGTTATTTCATTTTGAGAACATGACCCTGGCCCAACTGGCGCAGAGCGTGGAGAAGAAGCTGGGTATCCGGACCATGCGGGTACTGGGCGACCCGAACCTGCCGGTAAAGCGACTCATGGCGAGTTGGGGCAACGTGAGTCTTTTCCCGGGGGTGCCGTTTCTGGCTCAGGCCGATGCATTGATCATAGGCGAGACCAACGAGTGGGAACTGGTAGAATACGTACAGGATGCCATCGCGTCGGGTCAGAAGAAGGGGCTGATCATTATGGGGCACGTGGTGTCCGAGCAGGCCGGTATGAAGTACGCCGCCGACTGGCTGCGGGGCTTCATCAAAGAAGTACCTGTCGAGTATATTGCGATCAGGGAGCCCTTCTGGCGGCCCGGACAGCCGGTGAAGTAGGGGGCACTGTGAGAAGGGATTGTCAGACCCCTGTGATTAGCGCCTGGCTGTGTGGAATCCTTAGTAGGATATCTACAAGTGGCTTGTTATTTATCTCTAAAATCAACGTTTATTCTATCAGTGGTCTCTCCCCAATAGCTGTATAGAATCCTTCCTATTATTCTGTCTTTGCTTACAAATCCCGTATATCTGCTATCAGCTGCATTATCACGGTTATCACCCAGTACGTAGTAACTGTCAGGAGGAACAACAATGCCTTTACTATTCGTCTTTGTGCTGTCATACGACTGCTTGGCCTTATATATCAAATGCTTGTGTCCATTGGGGAGTTCTTCCTCAAATTCACTTACAGCTATTCCTTCCGAGATCGTTTCTTTAATAAATGTAGCTTTGCTTGGCTTGCCATTTATAGTTACAATATTATTATTTAGCTCAAGTTTGTCATTGGGGCGCCCAACAATTCTGAAGGTATACATTTGTTCATTAGTATCAGTGTATACAACAATGTCTCCATAATCAGGTCCGTTGTGTTTATACGCTCTCATGTCTGCAACAATTGCATCATTAAGCTGGATGGTTGGATAATTCGACGTGATCGGAATATCAAATGTTTGTGTTCCTAATGCACTTGTTAAATTATAATTTGTATGTACAGCATACATTACCAGGGCAATTAGTAAATAGTAGTACCAGGTATTGTAATTTTTAGGAGTATACTGTTTTTGCTGGTTTGCAATTATTACTCCATCCACTACTACGTAAATCCTGATTGCAAGCAGGATCAGCATTAAAGAAACAAAACCATAAAAAGTTGTTGTCCCTCCCGTTAAGCCAAACAGAAAAGGAATAGAGTAGGGTAGTGCCAAAAAGGTTATCCCTTTTTTGATCTGTCCGTTGTAAATCTGTCCGAGTCCGGGAATTAGTAATGAGAACAAAAAGGCTGTAAAGGCCTTTCTAGGCTTAAATGAACTTATGGAGAGTGGTTTGTCTAAAATGTGTTCCATTCAACTGAAAAGGGTAGTGTAATACCAGGAAATATTAGTTTTGAAAATGGCCGTCAACGGAGCAAGGAGGTTTACATCAAGGCAGCCACTATGTGCAAGCCTATTAATCCTAATTGCTCTTACTACATTCTGAGTCATAATAAGCAAAGACTTAACCACAATTCCAATCAGTACATTTCAAGTATATTCACCAGCATCTGTTTCCTTGTCCGGAAGCCAAGCCTTTCACATAGTTTAAGGGCGGAGATGTTATCAAGAATCAAGTGAAGAAAAGGAACGTAGGATGCTATAGTTATCCTGCTGCTCACAGCCGGAGCCATTTTTAGACTGGCTGTTACTGATATCGTCTGGGTTCTTCATCACCCCTTTTGGCGCTTTCATACAGTAAATAGGCGAACTGAGTACAAATGGATTAGCCGGTCAGGTAGTGCAGGGCTACCTTTATTGTATAAGAATTCGCAGCGGAATATCAGCCATGACTATTCACCTGCCTATTAGCCATGAAACTACAACTACAAAGGAAATGAATGCTCTCAGTCAGTCAAAGCTGGACAAGATTGTCACCGACACCGTAGCCAAAAAGAACATATTCGGGGCCGCCTTCCGGGTTGCCACACCCGACCAATCGGTGGCCCTGACCAGTGCAGCGGGAAATATTGGCCCCGACAGCCCCTTTTACATCGCCAGTATCAATAAGTTGTTTGTCGCTGCCCTGACGCTTCGCCTGGTCAGGGACAATCGGCTGAGCCTGTCGGATCCCATTTCGAAGTACCTGCCGGGGTACCTCATGCTGGGACTGCATGTGTACCAGGGGCAGGACTATTCGGAGGAGATCACGGTACAGCACCTCATCACGCAGACTTCGGGGCTGCCCTACTACCTGATCGACAAGCGCCCCAACGGCCCCAAGGTAATGGAAGAACTCCTCGCGGGCCACGACCAGGCGTGGACGACGGATCAGGTAGTGGCTCAGGTAAAGCGTATGAAGCCCAAGTTCCGGCCCGGTCAGAAGGGGAAGGCCAGCTACGGCAACACCAACTTCCGGCTGCTGGGGCGGGTGCTGGAAATAGTGACCGGCAAATCGCTGGATAAATTACTGACCCAACTGTTTGAGGAGCTGGACCTGGCAACTACCTTCGTGATCCGGCCGAACACTACCCGGGCGTTTGTAGCGGTGTATTCAAAATCGAATCCGGTTCATTTGCCCCGCTATTTTGCTTCTTCTAGGTATGATATTGTATCCACCACGCACGACCTGATGGCCTTCCTTAAGGCTTTCTTTGGAGGGTACTTTTATCCCAAAGACAAATTGCCCGAGCTGGAACAGTGGAATGCCGTCTTCTTTCCTTTCCGGTACGGGGTAGGTATGCAGCAGTTCCGCATGCCCTGGATCTTTTCTCCGTTCAAGCCCATTCTGGATATGGTGGGGCACTGCGGCTCGGTAGGTACCGCCGCCTTTTATGTACCCCAAAAGAACATCTTCATTACTGGTACCATCAACCAGACCAGCAACCCCCAACTCCTGTTTCAGACCATGATAAAAATCCTGAATCAATTGTAGGAAGTACCTGACTATTTACCACCTACAGCTGGTCCAGTACTTCCCGGTATCCCCGGCCAATGGGTATGGATACGCCCTGTACCTCTACGTACTCGGCGGTGAAAGAGTCAATCTTGCTGACAGAGACGATGAACGACCGGTGGATGCGCCGGAAAAGGTGGGGCGGGAGCAGCGTCTCGATCTCGTGCGTACTTATTTTGGAGAGGTAGCTGTTGCGCGTGGTCAGGATCTTGATGTACTCGCGCTGGCTCTCAATGTACAGGATGTCCGCAAACAGGATCTTAACCTTTTTCTTCTGCACGTTCAGAAACAGGTAGTCCCGGGTATCTACGCCTTCGGATAACCTGGGTGGAGTAGCCTCCGGGCCAACCTGCCCGGGAGCTTTGACTTTATTGACCGCCACCAGAAACCGTTCAAACTCAAAGGGCTTCAGCAGGTAGTCCGTCACGTTCAGGTCAAAGCCCTCCACGGCGTACTGGTGGTAGGCGGTGGTGATAACGACCGCGGGCGGGTGCGTAAGGGTCTGCAGGAAAGCCATGCCTTTGAGACGGGGCAGGTGGATATCCAGGAACATCAGGTCCACGGTTTGCTGCCGCAGGAAGTCGGTAGCCAGAATGGCATCCTTGAAAGTGCCCCGCAGGTCCAGAAAGGGTACCTGGGCAATGTAGTCCGCCAGTACCTTAACGGCCAGCGGCTCGTCCTCAATAATAATGCACCGGAGTTTAGACATGGCTGGTCAGGTTGATGTATAAGGTAGCGGTAAAGTCATCGGTACCCTGTACTACCGACAACCGGTAGTCGGTGTAGAGGAGTTCCAGTTGGCGACGGAGGTTTGAGAGCCCGATGTTTTCCTTAACTCCCCCTTTATCCAGATCGTTTTCTGACGAATTTCGGACCACAAAGTCCAGTTGCCGTTGCTTCACCAACAGATTAATGTCAATGTAGGGCTCTCCCCGGGTTTCGGATACACCGTGTTTAAAGGCATTCTCCACCAGCGGTATCAGTAGGAGTGGCGGTAGGGCCTGCCGCAGGTCCTCTACGTGGTGGTTGAAGGTAACCTGCAGCGACTCGTCGTACCGCAGTTGTTCCAGGGCGATGTAGTCGTTGATAATTTTAAGCTCCTGCTCAATGGCAATGTAAGCACCGCTGGTTTCGTACAGCATAAAGCGCAGGATTTTGGATAGGCGCAGGATGGACTCCGGTGCCCGGTCAGACTTGTCGCGCGAAAGCGCGTAGATGTTGTTCAGGGTGTTGAACAGAAAGTGTGGGTTGGTTTGTGACTTGAGGTAGTTGAGCTCAGCCTGTTGCTTCTCGATGCGCAGCTGCTGAGTGGCCTGTTTCAGCCGGATGTACCCGTAAATATGCTGGCTGACCCCAAAAAAGAGGATGGAGCCGGCGCTGTACGCCATTTGGGTAGACACACCTCTTTCTACGGACGAATGGTCGCTCAGGGAGGTATATATGTGGAGGCTTATCCCGATTAGCCGCCAGGCATACAGGCCATAGGAGTACAGCATGAGGTGCACACACACTAGCAGCAGACCTATCAGGATTCGTTTCCACTGTAGCTTGAAAAAGGGTAGCGTGTACTCAAACAAAATAAAGTTAAGTACCGTCACGTAAGCGCATTGCCATAGGTTATTCCAGGCTCTTGTTACAAATGTATGCGGTCTATTAATCAGCTGGTCAGATAGCAACAGCAGCAGAAATAACCCGCCAAACCCCAGGTACACCTTAAACCGCTCTTTATCAAAAGTAAGATTCATGCCGCTAAATACGGGATAATTTTCTCATATCCATTTATTGGCAATTCCATCGTCAACAGAATGCCGTTTTGGGTCAACGAAAGGTACTCATGTGTTAAATCCTGCCGTTTGTTTACCCTTACCCGCTGTTTGTTGATACCGGCATTGAGAGCTCTTTTTAATTCTCTAATCTTGGCCAAACAAAAACCCCAGGTATATGAAAAGGACCAGATTATCTTTCTCCGAAGAGACCTCAGCTCAGTCATTTAAAAGCCATGTATTAACCCAATTAAACCAATTTGCAACGATGAAAAAGCTATCTACTACATTGATGATTACCCTGCTCAGCTTGTTCGTAACCCTGCCGGATATAGCAGGAGGGGCAGTACTGTCAACCACTATGCAAACCGACGCTACCCAAAGTTCCCCGCGGGAGGCAGGCCTTCAGGTAGGTATGTACCGCTCCATCCACTCCCTGACCATGAATGTACTGGTGGAGAAACCTATGGGTGATAAGGTGAGTGTTACCTTGCTCAATAAAAAAGGAAAGGTACTGTACAGGGAGGTACTTTCATTGCGGAAGTCCAGGCATTGGCTAAAGCTGAACTTTGCTGAAATCCAGGACGATACTTTCTCGGTAGTCGTGACTAATGGTACCGACCAAATCACAAAGTCCATCCACCTGTCTACCCAGAGGCTCTACGAAATGCCCGCCCGTACCCTACTGGTGATGAATTAAGCCTTAGAATAGGCTACCTGCCGGAGCGGTCGGCCGACGCCGTGCGAAAGACAAATCTATCCGGAAAGGTGTATACATGTTAAGTATGGTGTCAATATAAAGACAACCTGGGTTTCAGGACAGCAGAGTACTTATTTAATTACATTGATCCTAGTTATGATTTTTTACAAGAAACTGTGGCTCAGCTTGCTGGTTATGACGGCCCCCGGCTGTTTTGCGCAGCATGTCCGGGTAATCAAATATAACCAGCTCAACCAGCTGCTATCAACTAAAAATGATACTATCCTGATTGTGAATTTCTGGGCTACCTGGTGCAAGCCCTGCATTGAGGAGCTACCTTACTTCGAGAAGTTACAAGCCCGGCATGCCAGGGATAAAGTCAAGGTCTTACTGGTCAGTCTTGATTTCAAATCCCAGCTGGAGAAGAAGGTAAAGCCCTTTCTTTCAAAAACGGGTATCAGTACTTCGCAGGTGGTGCTTCTGGATGAAACTGATCCGGGCCTGTGGATGGAGAAAGTAGCCACCGACTGGTCAGGCGCTTTGCCCTTTACCCTGTTCATACATAGAAAAAAGGGAAGGAAAGACTATGAGAGGCCGTTTACGCTGGCCGAGCTGGAAACGGAGCTCCGGTCTTTTATTAAATAATTGTAATCTATATATAACCATTCACTATGAAAAGAACCATCATGTTGGGTGTCATGAGCGCCCTGCTTTTTGCATCGTTTGGCTTTTTGCCGCCTGCGGAAGGTTACCAGCCAGGTGACAAAGCCATGGCCTTCAAATTCAGAAACAAGGATGGGCAAATGGTAACGTTAAGGGACAACGCATCTGCCAAAGGCTATATTATTGTTTTTACCTGTAATACCTGCCCCGTTGCTCAGGCTTATGAGCAGCGTGTACTTGACCTGGATAAACAATTTGCTTCGAAGGGCTATCCTGTAATTGCTATTAATCCCAATGACAGCGGACGTTCCTGGGGGGACAGCTATGAAGACATGAAAGAAAGGGCAAAAGATAAAAAATACACGTTCCCCTACCTGGTTGACGCAAATCAGGAGTTGGCCAAAACCTACGGTGCCAGGCATACACCTACTGTGTATGTAATTCAAAGGCAGGGAAATGATTTCATTGTCAGATTTACCGGAGCAATAGACAACAATATGGAGGATGGAAGCCAGGCGTCAAAAAAATATGTTGAAGCTGCCGTCAGGGCGCTACTGGAAAACAAACCTGTTGCTACCCCGACCTCCAAAGCGATAGGGTGTAGTATAAAGTGGAAAAATGGGTGAGACGTATGGGGGTTGCGGAACAGTCTTGGCCCCATTCTAATTTTGCCAATTGTAGTACAGAGGCAAGTTTGACCGTCGAGCAGCTTCTTTTTTATTATTTAATCTTTTCCCAAAGGTATCATAACTTCTTCCCGTTTATACCATTCCCCAATTGTGTGGTTAGAGGTACTATGCACTAAATTAAACTTTACTTGAAAATCAAATGAGAATAGCAATCACAGGAGCAACAGGTCAACTGGGCCAACTTATTGTCAATAAGCTAAAAGAGAAGGTCTCTGGCGATAACATCGTTGCACTTGCTCGTTCAATCCATAAGGCTTCTAATCCTGATGTAGAAGCCAGGGAAGCAGACTACGACAAGCCTGAAACCCTTACTAGTGCCTTAGCAGGTATAGATACATTACTACTTATTTCCTCCGGAGGCGAAACTGGCAGACGTGTCGCCCAGCACCGTAATGTCATAGAAGCTGCGAAGCTGGCTGGTGTAAAATGGATTGTTTATACAAGTGTACTCCATGCCGATACGTCGACGCTTGGCCTTGCCGAAGACCATCGTACCACGGAAGCTGACTTGAAGAATGCGGGCATTCCAGTTACTTTGCTGCGCAATGGCTGGTATACAGAGAATTATACTGGCACTATTCCGGGTGCTATTGCTGGTGGTGCTTTTATTGGCAGTGCAGGGGCGGGAAAAATCTCCTCGGCAGCAAGGGCTGATTATGCTGATGCAGCCGTTGCTGTTTTAACAAGTCAAGGACACCAGGGAAAAATCTATGAACTTGCCGGAGACGATGCCTGGACACTTGGTGACCTGGCGGCTGAAATTTCCCGGCAGACGGGTAAGAATATTCCTTATGTGAATATGCCAGAAGCTGACTATGCCGCAACCCTGGTATCTTTTGGTTTGCCGGATGGATTTGCTCATGCGATTGCCGGATGGGATGCCGCCGCCGCTGGAGGTGCTTTGTATGATGACAGTCATCAGCTTTCCACATTAATTGGTCGACCAACAACCTCTCTTGCTGTGACTATAACCGAAGCGCTACAAGCCACCTCGACGTAATAAAATTTATTGTTCCCAGACGCAGTCCCTCGACAGAGCCGAGCGACTGCGATGGTCCACATCAAACTGATTATAACCTTCTACGTAGTTTCGGATCATTTCTTCCCAACGGGTCATAGGTCAATAGATTAGTTACGGTTTGGCTCGTAATGAAGTACCACAATCCCGCAGTCAAAGGAAGTTGACTTTACCAGATTCAGCGATTGCCTGCCCTCAGGCTGATTAAAAATGGCCATGCCGGTACCGATGGCAACGGGATTGATAAACAGATGGTATTCGTCGATCAGCCCGTGTCTGATCAGGGACGATACAAAGGTAGCACCGCCGTAAGCGATGATGTCATCTCCCTGCCGGTTTTTAAGGTCAATGATTTCATCTATAAGGTCGCCTTTGGCCAGAACGGTATTGTCCCATTCTGACTTCTCCATAGTTTTGGTAAAAACCACTTTGGGTGTGTCTGTAAACTTTTTGCCCGCGGTATGTTCCAGAGCCTCCGGGTTGGCCGCCACCGAGGCCCAGTAAGGAATAAATCCTTCGGCCAGTTTTCGGCCCAGAACGAGGCAGTCAACGGGTACTGTTAGTTGGGTTACGTACTTTTTAAGTCCATCATCCCAGTTAAAAGTCATCCAATCCATTTCTCCGTTCGGGCCGGCTATGTACCCATCCACCGTTATTTGTACCTGAAGCTTTAACTTTCTCATGATCGTTTCCTGTTTTTGTGATAAGGTAAAAGTACCAGCCAAATCCTAAACACAGGAGGTGTAAGAGCGGCATTTTATAGGGTTTTCTGCGACAAAATAGCCGATGAGAAATTTTTGAGTGGTGTACTTGTTAATTTCCTACTTACCCGGCAGGGGCGGGGTACCCGCCGCAAAATCATCACTCAGGCGTTTGAACCACAGGTTCTGCACCCGACCGTTGCTCATCCGCAGCCCTAGTACCTTGTCCGAGGCATCCCGAACCAGCTCGATGTTCTGCACAAACCACCACGGAGCCTGTAGCCGATCTTTGGTAAGTACTTTCAAGGGTACCTCGCCGTGCTGCACATGAATGAGTTTGAGCGTTTCACCTTCCTGCGCAATGGTATAAATAGTCTCCAGCTCCGGGCTGTAGTACTTACCTGTCATCTCCTCGCGCTTTATCTCCGGGGTCTTGGCAGGCTGCACCCGGGTACCGGGGTGGTTGCCGTTTTGCCGGAGGGTGATGCGGTTTACGGGTCCCTCCTTCGGGCGATGGAAAACGACAGAGGCCTCCACCACTTTCAGGAAAAAAGTGGAGTCGGACGAGGGAAACATCTCCACCTCGCTCTGACCGGTGGCCTGCGTAAAGTACCGGTCGCCCTCGCGCCGGAACCTGAGAATAAAGCCGGGCGCTTCGGCTAGTTCATACGAACCGGCGTAAGTACGGAAAAGCGTCGAGTCAAACTTGAAGCTGGTGTTAGCTGGCGGTGCCGCTGCCTTTTTCTCTTCTTTGAGGTGCGGGGCCAGGTACAGGCTGGCTATCTCAAAAGCCTTTCGGTCAGGACTGAACTCGGCCTGGTTGCTGAGGACAATAAAGCCGTAATCTTCCCTGGGGAAGTAGGTCAGCGCTGACCGGAAGCCCGCGTCGGCCCCGTTGTGTCCGTAGTTGGAAAGCCCCCGGTATTGGCCGTGGGCCAAACCCAGGGCGTAGCTAAGTGTATCACCCTTAGTAACGCGTCCTTTTTCGAGCATCTGCGTCATAGTAGCCGGAGCGCCTACCTTGGGCGCACGGAAGTTGTCGATCCAGCGGGCCAGGTCGTTGACCGTCGTGAACAGACTGGTGGCGCCTACGTTGGCGTAGTTCAGCGGACTCTTGCTGTAGGTACCTACCCCCGGCGTTCGGTGAAAAGAGTAGGCCCGGCCTTTGACGAGACGCTCGTTGTTGTCGTAGAACAAGGTACTGTTCATACCCAGCGGCTTGAACACGTTCTGCTTCATCCAGTCCGGAAAAGTTTGTTTGGTAACGCGGCTGACGGTTTCGGCCAGCAGGGTATAGCCGGTATTGCAGTAGTTAAAGGCCGAGCCCGGCTCGAAGTTCAGCTCCTTCTGGCGTTTGATGAGGTTAAAAATATGGTCTTTGGTAATGACGTCGTCCAGCCCCCGACCCGACATTGCCAGCAGGTTCCACTGGTCGCGCAGTCCGCTGGTGTGGTTGAGCAGGTGACGGAGGGTAATGGTCTTGCCGAAATCAGGTACTTCGGGCAGGTACTTCCGGATATCGTCGTCCAGCGACAGCTTGCCCTGCTGCGCCAGCAGCACAATGGCGTAGGCCGTAAACTGCTTCGACACCGACGCCACGTGAAAGACCGTCTCCGGTGTGATGGGCGCTCCTGTTTCCAGGTCCGCCTCCCCGAAGCCTTTGGCGTAGATGAGCTTCCCCTGATGTACTACCCCCACGGCCGCTCCCGGCTTGCCGGGCTTGTTCCACTCCGCAAAGAGCGAATCTACTTTGGCGGTGGATGGGGGCGTTTGGGCCTGGGTTGACTGGCTGCCGGATAGAAGGCAGGCGATAATGAGAAGGGCGTAGAAGAGTGTTTTCATGGGGTAGAAAGCTGATGGTGGAAAAGCGGACTGATTAGTAGGTACTTACCGAACAAGATAAGCCCTGACGCCAAAAGTACCTATCTAAAATGGGGCAGGCGGCTGGAGGGGTAGGTGAGTGGTTGGCATCGGAGTCGGTTGCAGGTACTTTTTGATGAGTGAATTGACCTATAAAGTCCAGCCCCGGAGGGGCGGCAACTCAGTAGCAGGAAAATAGTTGTTCCTGATAGAGCAAGCCCCAGTGGGGCGACACTAGTTTACAACTTTGTTCATTCATCAATAACTGTATTTGAATAGATCTTTATTCCAGCCCCGAAATTCGTAGTACCTGCTCTTCGGTTCGCCCGTCCAGCCGTTTATTCCCTTCTTTTTGGGGAGGTAGTAGCCGTGTATGTACAACAGCGGCACCAGGAAAGAGGCCAGAAAAAGCATGGATACCGTTCTGCCGAAAAAGGCGGAAAGCCCGCAGACTACCAGCAGGGTCAGCAGGTTTACCTACCCGCCGGACTTTCGGCGTGCGTTCATCGAACTGCCCCATGAGGATGTTCCCCAGCGGGTAGATGCCACTAACCAGTGCTACTGCAAACCAGAGTGAATCCGTTGACCACATTGTTCGGGTTATTTTTGGTGCGCAGTTCGAGGGCAAATAGCGCAGGATAAACGGCGGCGGTTCAGCGTTTGTTGAATTGTCCGAAATGCCAAAGTATACCAGATGGGTCGTGCAAAAAGCACTCGCTACCCCAGTCATAGTGTCGGATGGGAACCAGCCTTGCCTCGTGGTAGGTAGCCGTCAGGTCCAAAGCCAGCAGTTGGTTCCAGTACCGCTCCACATCGTCCACTTCCATAAAGATCATGGTATTATCCACCCAGTCGCGCACGTATGCATCCTGCAAATAAAACCCCAGTTGACCGGTTTGGAATAACGACATGTTGGGCGACAGTACATGCTCCTCAAAGCCCAGGTCCTGGTAAAAGCGCCGCGAAAGGGCAAAGTCTTTGGCTCCGATAAAGGGCCGGATCGATAGGGCTTTGGGTTCCATGGTTTCTGGTTGATTTTTATATGTGCAGGTGGTTCATGGCCCAAATTAAGCTACTGGTGCCGTCTCAATCTTGAGCGCTTTCCATAGTTGGACGGGGATGGTACTCTTTACCGTAAGCAGCTTCTTCGGATTCTTCTGCCAACTCGTTATCCTTAAAATAATAGTACTCATAGTAGTAGCCCCAAAATTTAATGGTGCTGTCCGTATCCGTCTGCACCAGCCTGATCAGGGAGAGGGGAATAGTCCGGCACGATTCCTCTTTCATTTGGATGGCTATGATGGTCAGGAGAGCTTCTTCGATTTCTCCGGCTTTCCCCCGGCTGGTCAACCTTTGAAACCGCGCCCGGTCGGTAAAGAAAGCACCGGTCCTGGTAGGTACTATGGTTGCCAGGAACAAGGCCACGGAGGCCGCTCCTTCCGCAGTCGCTCGGCTCCGCCAAACGGTCCGCCGCGCAGTGACTACTATCCCGTAGCCCTCCGGGCGGTCTTCTGTGCAGAAAACCTGCTACTATTCCTAATAGCCAAGTACCACAATTGGACTCGCCGGATTTGCACTACTCAACTTCCATTCGTGGGGCTCATTCACAAATCCAGCCCGCACCGGGTTTTCATAGATGTAGTCCACTTTCTGACGCACTACCGCTGGCGTCCGAAGTTCGGTAGCATGGTTGGTTTTCTGCCAAAAGGCCCATTTCTCATTCTGCCGGATGGTGGCCGCGTGGTACTTGAAAACCATGTCCATCCAGTCTTTCCGTGATTCCTGCGAATTCTCGAGAAGCAGATTCAATAACCTCTTAGCGGTAAAACTTTTAAAATCGCGAACTGTATGAGACAGTTCACCGTCTGCCCGGCTGACGATCAGGTGTAAATGGTTAGTCATGATGACATAAGCATAAATCTCCAGACCTTTTCGCTGCTGACAGAACTTCAAACTGTCAACTATCTCGTTGGTGTACAGCGGTCGGGTGAAAACATCCATCCCGCCGACAACGGTAAGAAATAATCCGTCTTCTGTCACCATACTATCTCGCTCCAATATTGTTTTCCAGTTGCTATTTTAGCTTTTGAAATGATTGTTTTCTTCTCTGCTAAATTAAGTAAGTCCGATAAAATATTCGCTGAATTAGCAGGATCAACAATTCTGCAATTTAATGGATTGCTTGTGTCTTTGCTTAGTTCTTGTAGCACATACCAAACGTTGTCCGCAAGTTTAGTTGGATCTTTCCATTTACCTGAAAGAATATTGATTGTTAAATATTCTAAGTAAATGGAAGGGAAATCCAGTTGATTTAATTCTCTCCATATTTTTAGGAGTTTAATTTCATTCGATCTTCCACAACCTGATATGTCAGTTATATGTTTTTGTATGTTGGTTTGTCGCCAAGTGTCAAGCTTAGAAACGTAAAGCCAGTGGTCATTTGTATTGCTAGATTGTTTTCTAGCAGGAGTTATATCAACTTCTAATTCTCCGAATTTTATTCTAAATGAAACGTTTTGCTTCCTGACTGAATTATACTTTCCTTTCAAAAAGGTATGTAATGAATCATAAATACTTTTTAATCCGCCATTATTAGCATTGCAGCTACTTGTTAATGAAATAAGATAGTCAACGTCAGAAGCTAAAGAGATGGCAGTCCCTTTCGCTCTCGAACCAGAATTTAGAGTTGAAATAAAACAAGAGGATGCCCACTTCTGTAAATCTGCTTTCAGAAGTAGAATGTTTGGAGTATGGCTGTCTAAACTTCTTGGGGCGTATTTATTTAAGATTGATTCTAGATACATATTACTGTCCATTAAAACTAGTTGTAATTAAAGAGTTCAAGATGTCGTTTAGTAGTCTCCCTTTAAAGTTTACAACAACCGTATTACTCTTATTAGCAATTTCCCCCATTTTCTCATGGGGGATAGAACCAGCCTTCGCAAAAATTATAACAGCCGTAGCATGATTCTTTCTTGCTATAAAGATATGGTCAATGTGATGGCTGCTTGTTTCCCAGTCAACTAGTAGTATCGTAAATTCTTTAACCTTATCAATATTATCAAGTGAAATATGTATTACATTGTCCTTTTTAAAGATATCCGTGTCTGTAATGCAATCTTTTAGTGACGCGTATGATTCAGCACTAGCTATTATGGCTACTTTTCTTCGCCAAATAGCTTTTCCAATTCTAAATACTAGGGGCGTAACTCCTAGAGTTATACAAGCAATTCTGTAAATTATTCCAATTGCTGCAAAAACCACGGTCAGTCCACCAACTATTATAAAAACCGGATGATTGAAAAAGTTAATTATTAGTTGAATTATATCCATTATAATTTTCTAGATTAACACCGTCTTTCTTACCATAGCTGTTAACATTCCCAAGCTTTTTATCAGGGCAGGTTTGAGACATATTTATCAACGAGCACTGAATTTGGAAAGTAATATAATGTTCTAAATTTGCATATTATCCCACCTGACCCCAAAAATGGTATCAGTGAATGTAAATCTATCATAGTTTATTTATTATATGTGTTCCGTCTGGTTTTAATACTTCAAATATATATGTTGAAAAGGTCATGTTGATTATGTCGTTTTTTGGGGACCTGTGTGCCGGCCTGCATCGTATTTTTGAGTATAATTTAAAGTTGGGGTACTTGTTGATTTTTTTGTTCAAATATGCTGTTGTTGATTTATTGAGTTTTAACAAGTCAAATATTAGATATGTCGAGTTGGTTTTTGCTATTTCATTCTTCTTTGTTGAGGCTTTATTATGGCAGATGTCAAAGTCCTTAAGAAGTAAGTTAATTTTTTTATCAAATCCAGCTAGTATGAAGTAACACCTAACTTCTGAGTGATATGTACCGAGATTTTGGAGCCTGATTAAGTCCCAAATAATAGAACCCAACGAAATCAAAGATCCAGCAATCCATTTTGCTTCAAAAGCATACTTCCATTTTGTTGACTTGTCAGTTAATACGAAATCAACTTGTAATGGTCGCCCTTGTCCACTATTGCTGCAAGGATGATTTATTTCCGTCAGAGTTTTATATTCAGTAATGCTGTTTAGAATCTGTCCAATAGGATAGGATAAATATTTTTCGTTAAAAAGGTAGCCTCTTGAGCAGTTGAATTCGAAAAGAAGCCAACCGGAAACCCCTTCACTTACTCTTCTTTGTATGTTTTCTAGGTTACTCATAGTCATAGAATTAAAAAGACTGACCCATATAGAGTCAGTCTATAACAAGGAGCATTAGTGTCTCAAGCAGGACTCGAACCTACATATGATGGTTAAAAGTCTTTGCTCCTCGTTTAAATGCCGCCATGTTTTTCCAGTTAAACTATTGAGACATCTAAAATTATTTTTTACAAATATATACATTCTTTTTTTTATAAGTATGTTACTGGCTGTGATTCAACATATCTGCTACTTATTGAATATACGGTAGCTTCGTAGTACTCTTTGTATTTATATTGTAATATATATGCTATGGTGCTTTTGAAGTTTTTTTACTGATTCAATCAAACGTCATCTCAGCATAAACAGTAAGCTTCCTTTATCAGGGTTGATATAGGATGGTACTAGTACTATAAACAAGCAGGTATGGGTTAGTTAAAACGGATACAGTTCCTATTTTATCAACCGGCACCTGAACTTAACCTATGCGCATCAAAAAGTTAATACTGTTACAAAAAAATTCAAGGCCTATACAGCTTCCCAACCACCAACTTATCACCCGATAAGTCAACTTCAAACAAATGTGGGATGCGGCGGTAGCGGCCGTTGATGCTCCTGTGGCTATGGATAGACATCAGTAGCTTGCCATCCAGGGTATTGAACAGCATGCCGTGGCCAAAGTTAAGTGGGGTGATCGGCTCTTTCTCGTGTATCCAGGGGCCGTTGAGTGAACCGCTTTCGGAGTAGGCTACCCCCTGGGTGTACACGTCATAAATCCAGCTGGTCCAGATCATGCCCAACCGCCCAGTACCGGTTTTAAATAAATAGGGGCCGTCGGTTACCTTATTCGGCTTGTCGTTGCCCTTTTCGTCTTTTTCGCGGCTCCAAGGCGCGTCACTGGCCCGGAACAGTAAGGTAGGGGTACCTATGGTGCCACTCAGGTCCGGTTTCAGTTCTATCTTTTCCATGGTACCGTTCCCATTCTGCAGCCATTCGTAGCAGTACACCATGTAGGGCTTCCCGTCGGTATCTACCCATAGGGTACCGTCGAGAGTAGGCATGTTGGCGGGCAGGTAGGTCGGGTCTGCCATGGGTACGTAGGGGCCGTCGGGCTGGTCGCTTACCAGTACATGGCAGGCCCGGCGCTCGATCACATTGCCCTGGACGGTATCAATCTTGACATCCCGGTTGGTGAAGGTCGCGAAGTAGTAGTACTTGCCCCGGTAGGGGTGAATCTCGGCCGCCCATATCATCGGCCTGGGGCCCATCCAGGAGTTGGGGTCGGTTTGGGTCACGCGGTAGGGGCCATCCCACGCTTTCAGGTCTTTGCTCTTCCACAACATACCGCCGGTGCCGGTCATGTAGTACATGCTTGTCTTTTGATCGGCCATGATGAACGGATCACTTAGTACAATGGAGTCCAGCGGTACTCCTTTCCGGATCGTAGGTACCCGGCCTTCCTGAGCCTTGAGTACCAGGGAGAAAAACAGGCAAACCAGTAGTGATAACCCAGAGCGTTTCATGTTCTTTGATTACGTAGTATGTGTATAGGAAAGCCCCTAAGATACAGGTTCTAATGTAAAAGTGTAGCTTCTGGTGGGTTGATGGGTGGATTGGTGTTGGTGGCTGGGGGCAAAATATACAGTATCAGTATATATGGTGTCAGTCCGAGCGGAGCGGCCGCTGCTGCGGCCGAGGACATCCCGAACCCGTCTTCGACTTCGCTCAGACTGACAAAAAGATAGCTACTTAGTGGGTAGAAAACACAAAAGCCGAAGTATACACCTCAGCTTTTGGTCCTATCCGTACAACTAGTAGTGGTACTAGGCGAACTCTGTTTGTTAAATCGTTTCTGTCCGCATATATCTGAAAGAATATGTCGTCAGAAGTATATTTATATGGATTTTTAGCAATAAGCTCATATTGTATCTCGGCTACTGAAGCTTTTTCTTTGGTGGGTGGCTTTACTCCACTGTTTACTTTTGTGTCCTCTGCAACTTCAATAAATGTATCAAAGTAATTGGTCGAATGCGTTTTCATCTTTTGTCATTTGTTTACATACTGTTTTCATAAGCTGACCACCTGATTGTATTCCCCTAACTCTTACCCTTCTTCCGAGCTTCGCTGGCGATGCTGCTGATGGTATTGACCAGCAGGTCGAGGTCTTTGGTACTGGTATAGATGTGGGGCGTAACGCGGACGCCGCTGATGTTCTCCCAGACGGTGGCACTGGTATGGATGCGGGACTTGTTGAAGAGGGCGTTGGCAACATCGCCGGGCGTCATGCCTTCGACGGAGAATAGGGCCAGAGCGCCGCTGTACTTCGGATCTTTGGGCGTGTGTACCTGTACCCCCGGCATCTGGCGTACCTTGTCGGTCCAGTAGCGCTGCAGGTAGTGCAGGCGCGCAAATTTTCGGTCGGTGCCGATGCCGTTGTGGAAGTCTACGGCGGTACCGATGGCCATCTCGGAGGCGAAGGAGCGGGTACCCAGACTCTCAAACTTGCGGATGTCTCCGCTGTCGGGCTCCGGGCTGGATAGCAGTGCCCACACGTCCTTGATCTTATCCTTTTTGATGTACAAGAGGCCACTACCAAAGGGCGCGCACAGCCACTTGTGCAGACTGGTCGCGAAGTAGTCGCAGCCCAGGTCGGGTATCTTAAAATCAATATGCGCAAAGGTATGGGCCCCGTCCACAATCACTTCGATGCCGCGCTTGCGGGCCTCGTCGGCAATCTTCCGCACGGGCGTTACCTGCCCGATCCAGTTGATGAGGTGCGTGATATGTACTACTTTGGTGCGGGAGGTGAAGGCGCTGACGTACTTCTGCACAAAGTACTCGTCGTTTTCGCGCGGTAGCTCCAGATTGACCCATACCAGCTTGATGCCGTCCCGCTTTTCGCGCTGCTTCCAGGCGTTGATCATGTTGGGGTAGTCCTGCTTGCTGAGTACTACTTCGTCGCCCGCTTTGAGATTCAGTCCAAAGATAATGGTGTTTAGTCCTTCGGTGGCGTTGCGGTTGATAGCCAGTTCGTCGGCGTCGCAACCCGCCAGTTCGGCCAGTTTTCCCCGTAGCGCCTCTCTACCCTGGTCCAGTATACGCCACATGTAGTAGCTGGGGGCTTCGTTAGAATATTCATAAAACCGAATGTGTGCCTGCTGTACCGCCCGTGGCTGGGGACTCACCCCGCCGTTGTTGAAGTTCAGGACGTTAGGCGATACGGTATACTCGTTCTTGATCCAGGCCCAGAAATCCTCGTCCCGGGCCGCTTCGGTGGGGCTTAGTCCGGCTATTTGTTTGGTATGGGAAGCCAGCTCGCCGGCGTAGGCTTGTTCGAGGAAAGCGGGTAGAGCCAGGGTACCGGCAGTAGCACTGCCCATTTGCCGGAAGAAGGATCGACGGGAGGTCATGTTTTGGTAAATTAGGGGATAGTGAATGGGATGGCGGCCACCATGGATTGGCCATTAGTACAATTTTACACAAATTCTCGGTTTACTAGAAGCTTATTCTGAATTTAAAGTACTAGGCAGGTACTTAAGCAGCTTTTTTCGCTATTGGCGAGGGAAAAGTGTGTCCGCATCCTGAACTGAGAAGATTACGGGAAGTGTAATATTTATGAAGCTTGGTTCCGGCTTCACTGTGTAATGCTGTCGTTTGCCCTCATGGCCGGGCGGGCCCCGCCCTTCCAACACCGCTTGATACAAATGGCCCTGCGCAAAACCAGCCGCACATAGGGCCATCTGTATAGGCGGCTTATGGAAGGGCTGTTATAGATTTCATAGTTCATGGATAGGAGCGATAGTACTTGATTTTCAAAGATGCACTTTTATCCTCATTATGCAGATTGCCAACTATATCAGCTCTCCCCTAAGCCACCGCCGGGCGGCCCCGCTTGCGCTGTGGGCTTTTGTGCGTTAGCCTTGCGCAGGCCCACAGAGCACAGAGGCGTGGGGAGAGCGGGGCCCGCCCGGAGGAGCGCCTCCCGGCCGCGAGGGCAAGCGATAGCACTACCCAGTTAGGTTGAACCAAGGGCAAGTAAGTCGAAGGAGGAGTAAAACTACCTTAAAACATTGGTGAGGTGCCTACTACATGATTCTACACATCAAATTGGTAACTGGTCACTACTTATCATTGGTCACTGCTCACTGTTAAGCCTCCGGCGCTTTACCCACTTCTCTACTTCAACAGTGAAGAAAATAATACTTGAGATGGCTACGCAGAGACCTAACTCCGGCCAGGTCAGAGCCTGGGTATGAAACAGATCCTGCAGGAAGGGTACATAAATAACCGCCAGCTGAAGGAGCAGGGTAAAAGCTACTGCGGCGGCCAGTTGTTTGTTACTGGAAAGGCCCTGTTTAAAAAGGGAAACCGTATCGCTGCGGATAGCGAGGGCGTGGCCCATCTGACTCAAAGAGAGTACCGTAAACACCATCGTCTGCCACTTGGGATTATCCATCTCCATACTCCAAACCTGCGTACCGAGGCAGATGGCGCCCATCAGCAGCCCCACCCAGCCAATGTGTACACTGAGGCTGCGGTTGAAGATACCTTCGCGGGTACTTTGGGGCGGACGCTTCATGGTATTTTTTTCGACGGGCTCGGCGGCCAGCGCCAGTCCCGGTAGTCCATCAGTGACCAGGTTGATCCAGAGGATGTGAATGGGGAGCAGGGGAATGGGCAGCCCCAGCACGGGCGCCATAAAAATAGTCCAGATTTCGCCCGCGTTGCTGGTTAGGGTGTACTTGATGAATTTACGGATGTTATCAAAAATACGACGTCCTTCGCGTACGGCTTTCAGGATGGTAGCGAAGTTGTCGTCCAGCAGGATCATGTGGGAGGCCTCCTTGGTTACGTCGGTACCGGTAATACCCATGGCTACGCCTATGTTGGCTTTTTTGAGGGCGGGGGCGTCGTTGACCCCGTCGCCGGTCATGGAAACAAAGTGCTCCTTCTTCTGTAAGGCCGTCACGATTTGCAGTTTCTGCTCGGGCGATACCCGGGCGTATACCTTGATGGACTCAACCTTGTCTTCAAACTCGGACTGCGGTATTTTCCCCAGCTCCCGACCCGTCACGACCAAATCCTGGTCGCTGCGCAGGATACCTACCTGAGAAGCGATGGCTTTGGCCGTAGCCGGATGGTCACCCGTAATCATAACGGGGGTGATACCCGCACCATAACATTCGGCGATGGCTTCTTTGACCTCCTCCCGCGGCGGGTCAATCATGGCGACCAGACCAACGAACTCCAGGTCGGCTTCGATGGTGTCCGCATCCGGTGCGGCGGGCTTGGTATCAAGTACTTTATAACCGTAGGAGATGACCCGCATTCCCTCCGCCGCCAGCTCCTCGGCCTGTTTTAATATCGGCCCCGGCTCCTGTTTAGACACATCGTCCATGGCCTCCGCAGCTCCCTTGGTCACAACCAGGTACTTGTCCCCAAACTGATGGATGGTACTCATCCGTTTGCGGGTCGAGTTGAAGGGTACTTCATCTACCCTCGGGTACTTTTTGATCCACTCTACCAGGTACCCTTCGTGATTTATAACGTACTCTACCAGGGCTATTTCCGTAGGGTCGCCCAGGTGAAGCCCCTTTTCGTCTTTTTTAACATCATGATTCAGACTGATGCAGAGCAGCAGCATACTTTCTTTGGTCAGGTTGTCCTGCTGAGGTACTTCTATCTGATCGGGTTGCCACGACTCCTGAACGGTCATCTGGTTCATGGTAATGGTACCCGTCTTGTCCGAGCAGATATAGGTAACCGAGCCCAGGGTTTCCACGGCCGGTAGCTGCCGGATCAGGGCGTTTTGTTTCACCATACGCTTGGCTCCCATCGCCAGCGCAATGGTGACTACGGCGGGCAGGGCCTCGGGAATGGCCGCCACGGCCAGGGAGATAGATGTCAGGAGCATCAGGAGCGGGTCTTCGCCCCGCAACAGGCCCATGCCGTAGAGCAGGGCGCAGATAACCAGCACAATGACCGAAAGCTGTTTGCCAAACTTGGCCAGCCGCTTCTGAAGGGGTGTCTGACTTTCGCTTTCCTGCAGGAGCTGGGCAATGCGGCCCATCTCGGTCTGCATACCCGTGGCTACCACCACGCCTTCGGCCCGTCCGTCCTTGACAATGGTTCCCTTGTAGACCATGTTAACCCGGTCGCCCAGCGGCAGGTCCTGTTCCGCGAGGGCATCGGTTTGTTTTTCGACCGCTTCCGATTCACCCGTCAGCGAAGCCTCTTCCACTTTCAGAGATGAGGCTTCGTAAAGCCGCATATCGGCCGGAACCAGGTTACCGGCTTCCAGCAGTACTACGTCACCAGGTACCAGGTTCTGGGCCTCGACGCGGGTTTCGGTACCTCCCCGCCGCGCCAGCGCCAGCGGAGCCGACATATTGCGCAGGGCTTCTATGGCTTTTTCGGCCCGATATTCCTGCACAAAACCGATGATGGCATTCAGGACAACTATAACCAATATCACGATGGCGTCGCTTACATCCCCGACCAGCACCGATATAACCGCGGCCGCCATAAGGATCAGGATCATGACGTCCATGAACTGATTGATAATGAGCTTCCAGACCGACTTTTGGGAGGTGCCCTGTAACTCATTCTGGCCGTACTTTTCCAGCCGCTCCCGGGCTTCGTCGTTGGTGAGGCCTTCTTTTTGGCTATTTAATTCTTTAAAAACATCGTTAAAATCCGATAGGTACCAGTTGTTCATAGGGTGGTCTGGAAAAGTTGGTTAGGCCCATGTACCAGCAAAAAAAGCTGGCGAATTTTTCAAACTATCGTCCCCTCAAACTGCAAAAGCCTCACACGCTAAACGCTGAGGCTTTTGGGATTGTTTGTAAAGTAGTTGTTTCCCGGACAGACTTCTGTCCAATTCATCCAGAATATGCTTTACTTCAAAAACTCAATACAGGTAGGTGTGGCCACCTGCAGGCTCTTCTCCCTGAATGTCATCTTTCCCGTTTTTTCATCCACACTATACACCGCCAGGTCGTTGGTATTCATGTTGGCCACGAGCATGTACTTGCCGCTGGGGTCGATGTTAAAGTCGCGGGGTGTATCAATGGATTGGGTAGCGTGTCCCACTTCTTCCAGACCACCGTTGTCGGTGATCCGATAGCCTGTAATACCGTTGTAACCCCGGTTGGATACGTACACGAACTTGCCGTTGGGATGCAGCCGGATTGCGGCGCCCTTGTTGTCTTTCTTAAAATCGGCGGGTACTGAATTGACAGTTTGAATAGGTTTCAGGACTCCTTTATCATCAATAGAAAAAGAAGTAACAATAGGCTCCATCTCGTGCAGGACAATCAGGTACTTGCCCGAAGGATGCGCTACAATATGACGAGGACCAGCACCGGGCTTGGACTCAAAGTACTTCTGGGCCGGGTTAGGTGTAACCTTGCCCGAGTTGGCATCCACCACGTAGTTCATTACCCGGTCGGTACCCAGGTCGGCTACGTAGAGGTACCTGCCGTTGGGCGAAGGAATGGCGCTGTGCGCGTGGGGCTTTTCCTGACGGGATTTGTCGGGGCCGCTGCCGGTATACTGATCGGTGGCGGAGGCGGGTTCTAAGGTACCATCTTTTTTAACCGGATAAGCAGCAATGCTACCGCCGGTGTAGTTGGCCAGAAAAGCCATCTTACCCGACGGATGTACAGAGACATGGGCCGGATTCTGACCTTCCGACGACTGGCTGTTGATTAGTTTTAGTTGTCCGTCAGCACCTACAGACAGCGAGACGATTTTATTCTCCTGCGTAACCGCAAATAATGTTTTCTGGTCGGGCGACAGGCTGATATAGCCCGGACCTTTCAGCTCGGCAAAGGTACTCTTTGTGGTAATTTTGCCGGTTTTCAGGTCCAACTCACAAAGTGTAATGGGCGAGTTGCCCTCTTTTACCAGCGATCCGATATAAAATTGAACAGTATCGTTTTTCATTGGAATGAATGCAAGGCTTGAAAAAAGAACAAAGGTCAGCGCGAGTAGCTTTTTCATAGATATTTGGAATAATTTCGGTTGTCTATCCTGTTAAAACGGCACACTTATCCTAAATCTACTCTCGGCGGATTGCTTCGACCGGGTCCAGGCGGGCGGCGCGCAGGGCAGGATAAGTACCAAAAACAACTCCAACTACTACAGCAATGACCGAAATGACTAAAAAAGTATTCCAGGTGTAAGCGGCCTGAAAGGGTACTTTGGTGAGGGCTTTCACAATAGGAATAACGGCCATAGTACCCAGTACACCCATGATGAGGCCCAGCAGACTTCCAAAGGTAGAGATGGTCACGGACTCCGACAGGAACTGCAGCAGGATGTCCCGCTTTTTAGCCCCCACGGCTTTTCGGACGCCGATTTCGGAGGTGCGCTCCGATACCGAAATGAGTAGTACATTCATAACGCCAATACCGCCCACTACCACCGATATGCCCACAATCAGTCCCATAATAACCCGGAACAGCAGGAATCCCTGGGCGGCTTGCTTCACCCGGAAATCGTTGGTCATTACCTGAAAGTCTTCCTTCCCGTTCGGCATATTTTTTTGCAGCCACGCTTCGGTTTGTTCTTTCAGCGCGGGTACGTCCTCCACGTTTTTTGCTTCCAGCCCGTAGTCAACCCGATTGGCACGTATCTCGGCTTCTGACAGCAGGGAAATAGGAAAATAAACCTGCGCCCGCCGGGTACTATCGGATTCGAGTACGCCGATGATGGTCAGCTCCTGGTCGCGAACCCGTACTTTTTTACCAATCAGCCCTGATGCGGCTCCGGTACCTGCCTTACGGGCGAAGGTTTCATTGACCACCGCCACCCGGCGCAGGCTGGTCAGGTCAGCGTCGGTGAAGTGGGTGCCATGCAGTAGTTTGTGGTTGGGTTCCAGTCCCGGCAGAGACCCGCTAACGACCGTACCAATGCGGTGAGTGTCGCCCGGCATACTTACTTCCATACCCTGATTGGTAATCATGTACTTTTCACTGGGCAGGGTGAAGGAAGCGTGCAACTGGCCCATTTGGGTATAGGTCAGGCGGGGAATGGTATCTTTCTGGACCCGTACGTCATTGACAACCTTATCGGGTTTGGCCACGATAAAGACGGCTTTTAGAGAGGTCGTTTTATTGATTTGCTCGTTGGCGTACTGCTCCATGCCGTCAATCAGCGACAGGATCCCCACCAGCGAGGCTACCCCGATGACAATTCCGAGCACCGAGAGTACCGTGTGAAAAAAGCGGGCGCGGATATTTTGAATGGCCGACGAAAAGGAAATAAGAGTCTTCTTCCACATACTGGTAGGAGGATAAGTGTGAGGTACCAGGTACTAGTTGGGAGAATCTTGCTACATTTCCAATTTAATTGGTACGAACGTAACTTTTTATCCATGAACACCATCAACTGGCAGGATTTTGAGAAAGTAGACCTCCGGGCGGGTACCATCCTGCGGGTAGAAGATTTTCCCAAAGCCCGCAAACCCGCCTACCAGCTCTGGATTGACCTGGGGCCGGAAGTAGGGACCAAACGCAGCTCGGCCCAGATTACCACGCTCTATACCAAAGAGGAACTGGTCGGCCGGCAGGTACTTTGTGTGGTGAACTTTCCGCCCCGGCAAATCGCTACCTTCATGTCTGAGGTACTTACTACGGGCTTCGTATTACCCGACGGGGAGGTTATTCTGGCGCAGCCCGACCGGCCGGTACCCAACGGCACCCGCCTGGCCTGATGGGGCAGCGCCGCGCCCAATACCCAAAATCATGTAATGCCTGTCCTTAATTCTGTAATCCTGGCTGAACAGGTAGGTAGTACCTTTGTGTTATTAAAGTCCCCCTCTCCTCGAGGGAGAGGGGCGGAGGGGTGAGGTAAAACACAAACAACTATGGAAACCGCAACAAAACCTACCAGCCTGAAAGTAACGCTACCCGTCACCGGCATGACCTGTGCGGGTTGTGCCGTAAGCGTGGAGTCCATGCTGAAGCATACCGCCGGCGTAGCCGATGCCGGCGTGAACTTCGCCAACCAGTCGGCCTGGGTCGAATACGAACCTTCGGAAGTGACGCTCCCCGAACTGGACAAGGTACTACAGGGAGTCGGCTACGGCTTTATATTAACCGCCGAAGAAGACGAGGCGCTGGCAAAGCAGGAGGAAGTGCAGCATGAGCATTACCAGCAACTCCGCAGGCGTACCATCTGGGCGGGGGTACTTACGCTGCCGGTGGTAGTAATCGGGATGTTCTTTATGGATATGCTCTACGGCAACTACATCATGCTGGCGCTCACGCTGCCGGTACTGGTGGTACTGGGGCGTGACTTCTTCATTAACGCGGGAAAGCAGGCCCGTCACGGCAAGGCCAATATGGATACCCTGGTGGCGCTGAGTACCGGTATCGCCTTCCTGTTCAGTACCTTCAATACCTTTTACCCGGAGTTCTGGCACGCCCGGGGTCTGCACCCGCACGTGTACTTTGAAGCAGCAGCGGTGATTATCTTCTTCATTATGCTGGGAAAGCTGCTGGAAGAGCGGGCGAAAACCAATACCTCCGACGCGCTGAAAAAACTGATGGGCCTGCAACCCAAAACCGTGCGGGTAAGCCGGCAGGGTGTGGAAAGTGAGGTGCCCGTTAAGGAAGTACTCCTCGGGGATGAAGTGGTTATCCGGTCGGGAGAAAAGATTCCGGTGGATGGCAAGGTCGTCAGCGGGCAGTCGTACGTGGACGAAAGCCTCATGACCGGCGAACCGGTACCGGCCGAAAAGAAAGCCGGAGAAAAAGTATTTGCCGGGACCATCAACCAGCAGGGGAGCTTCACTTTTATTGCGGAGAAAGTAGGGAAGGATACTGTACTGTCGCAGATAATACGGACCGTACAGGATGCGCAGGGAAGTAAAGCACCCGTCCAGCGACTGGTTGATAAAATTGCCGGAGTGTTTGTGCCCGTCGTGATTGGCATTGCGCTGCTGACTTTCGTCGCCTGGATGATTTTCGGGGGAGAAAACGCGCTTACTCATGCGCTGCTGGCCTCGGTGTCAGTACTGGTCATTGCCTGTCCGTGTGCTCTGGGGCTGGCCACGCCTACCGCCATTATGGTGGGCGTAGGGAAGGGGGCCGAGAACAATATCCTCATCAGGGACGCGGAAAGTCTGGAAAAAGCCCACGAAGTAAATGCCGTCATTCTGGACAAAACCGGTACCCTTACGCAGGGCCACCCGCAGGTGACCGACTGGCACTGGCTTGAAGGATTAAGTACTACTGAACGCCACGCCGCCGCTATCCGGGCCATTGAGGCCCGCTCGGAGCACCCGCTGGCTCAGTCGGTGGTGAACTTTGTGGACGTGGCGGAAGAAGTTAAAGTTGAGAGTTTTGAAGCCATAGTGGGCTCGGGCGTACAAGCCGAAGTGGGAGGCGAGAAGTACCTGATTGGTACCCTCTCGTTTCTGGCAGCTGAAGGTGTCATGCTCTGCGCCGACCTGGACGCTTTGGCCGAAAAGCTCCGCCAGCAGGCCCGTACTGTTATCGGGGTAGGCTGGCAGAACCAGCAGATTGCGCTGATTGCCATTGCCGACCAACTCAAGGAAACCTCCGCCGAAGCCGTCCGGAAACTGCAGCAACAGGGCATTGAGGTATATATGCTGACGGGTGACAATCCCCAAACCGCCGCCGCCGTAGCCAGGCAGGTAGGTATCAGTCAGTACCAGGCCGAGGTAAAACCGGACGATAAAATGCAGTTTGTAAAAGAGCTGCAAGGCCGTGGCAAAACCGTCGCCATGGTGGGGGACGGTATCAACGACTCCCAGGCGCTGGCGCAGGCTGATGTGAGTGTAGCTATGGGCAAAGGCTCCGACATAGCCATGGACGTAGCCAAAATGACCCTCATCACCTCCGACCTGCTGACCTTGCCCAAAGCGCTGAAACTTTCCCGCCGGACCGTACGAACAATCCGTCAAAACCTGTTCTGGGCCTTTATCTATAACCTGATTGGCATACCCATTGCCGCCGGAGTACTATACCCCATCAATGGATTCCTGCTCAACCCGATGATCGCGGGAGCGGCCATGGCCCTGAGTTCCGTATCCGTGGTGACCAATAGCCTGCGCCTGCGTAGTCAGAAGTTGTAGTACCTTAAAAGCCCCAGCGGGGCGACTAATTTTGTAGCCTCGTAGAGGCGACCGATCTTGTAGCCCAACGGGCGCCATTTCGTTAAATAAATTTTTAACCATAAAGCCCCAGCGGGGCGATTGATCTTGTACCATGGAAACATTAAAATTCAAAACCAATATCAAATGCGGGGGCTGTATTGCAACCGTTATGCCTCACCTGAACGCCGACGAGGCTATTAAAAACTGGGAGGTCGATTTACAAAGTCCGGATCGAATCCTGACGGTTGATACCGATAAGTCAGCCGACGAAGTAGCCGAGTTGGTGAAAGAAGCCGGATTTACTGCCGAGCCGGTCTGAGCAGGGAACAGGCTGATGAGGAGCAGTTAAGCTGCTCCTCATCAGCCAAAAAATAACAATAGAATCATTGTAAATATACCATTAAGTAAGTACCTTCGTGCAGTCTCGAATAGGGAAAGCTAATTTCAGTCTTACAACTAAAAGCTATTACCTGACGGCTATCAACTAATCATGAAAAACGCACTTTACAAAGGATTTACACTATTTATGGCCATTCTGGTGCTGATGACCAGCACGGGATTTGGCCTGGTGGAACACCATTGTATGATGCGCGGCAAGTCGTTGCAACTGATGGCGATAGAGACCAATGGAGCGTGTAAGAGTTGCGTAAAAAAGAATGTTGCTCACGTCGGTACCCACAAAACCGTAGTGAAAAAGGCTGATTGCTGCAAGGAAGAACAGAAGTACCAGAAGGTAGATTTTGTTTCCTCGTTTTCTCAGCTCCTGGCCAAAATCCTGAAATCCTGCGCTGAGGCGGTAGGTTTTGCGGTGAAAGCCATCATCTTTTCCATCGCCGACTTTCTGCTACCGACTTCTTCCGGTTCCTCGGTTGTTCATTCCTTTTCTTCCTTATTTCACGGGCGAAGTATGCTTTCGTTCGTCCAGTCCTTTCTGATTTAAGCGCGTTGATTAGTAAGTAAAATTCAGGTTCGGGATGTACTGGAAAGTCTCCTTACTACCTGCATAACCGTGGTTTTCAAATCACGTACAACTTATTATCAACAGACTTACATACCATCATGTATAGATACATTTTAGGCGGACTACTGGTCCTGCTTGCCGGCGTGGCGGAGGCGCAGCGCGTCAGCGGTACGGTGTACGAACAAAGTGCAGCCGGTACCGACAAAGTACCCCTTATCGGAGCCAGTGTGTACTGGGCCGGTACTACCCTGGGCACCAGCACCGATACCACCGGACAATTCTCAATTCCCCGTAGTACCCAATCCAATAAACTGGTATTCAGCTTTGTGGGGTATGTTAATGATACAATCAGCATAGGAGCCGAAAGTGAAGTGGAAGCCATTCTGCGGAGTGAGCAAACGCTCAATGAGGTAGTTATTCAGGGGAATGCAACTGCTATTGACCGGTTGAACCCCATGCAGACGGAGATTATTACCACCCGGGCGCTGACCAAGGCAGCCTGCTGTAACCTGTCCGAAAGCTTCGAGACCAATGCTTCCATTTCGGTATCGTACGCGGATGCGGTGACGGGCTCCAAGCAGATTCAGATGCTGGGATTGAGCGGTACTTACATCCAGACCAACGTGGAGAATATCCCGACCATCCGGGGGCTGGCAACTACCTTTGGGCTCAATTATGTACCGGGTACCTGGGTGCAGTCGATTGACATTGGAAAGGGAGCGGGCTCGGTAGTGAATGGCTACGAGTCTATGACGGGTCAGATCAACGTGGAGCTACATAAGCCTGACAGTCGCGAAAAGCTGTTCTTCAATACCTACGTCAATAACTTTGGTCGCGGCGAGGTGAACCTTAACCTGGCGCACCAGCTCAACGACAAGTGGAGCACGGGCTTCCTGTCGCACGCCAGTACCCTGCGCAACCGCGTGGACAACAACGGCGATGGCTTCCTGGACCTGCCGCTCTATACGCAGTTCAACGCCATGAACCGCTGGAAGTACCAGGGCGAGCGGGTGATGGCACAGTTTGGCGTGAAAGCGCTGCACGAGAACCGGCTGGGCGGACAGGTAGGTTTCCAGCCCGAAATGCGGGGTACTTCCCGGGCCTATGGCTTTGGTGCCAACGTGAATCGCTTTGAGGTGTTTTCGAAGGTCGCCAAGCTGTTCCCGGATAAGCCTTACAAGGGGCTGGGGCTAATCCTGAATGCCTCCCTGCACGACTCACGCTCGTACTTTGGGTTTACCAACTACGATGGCGTGCAGAAAACGCTGTACGGTAACCTTATTTATCAGTCCATTATTAACAATACCAACCATTCGTTCAAGACCGGACTGAGTTACCTGCTCGACGACTATAACGAACGCTACCGCGATACCACGCTGGCACGTACGGAGTCGGTACCGGGGGCCTTCTTTGAGTACACCTACAATAACCTTGATAAGTTTGTGTTGGTAGCCGGTAACCGCCTGGACTTCCATAACCTGTATGGTACGCAGTTTACGCCCCGCCTGCACCTCAAGTACAGCCTCAACGACAACACCACGCTGCGGGCTTCGGCCGGTCGGGGATTCCGGGTAGCTAATCCGCTGGCGGAGTACTACGGTAACCTGGTAAGTTCAAGGGCAGTGGTTTTCCGGGAGCAGCTCCGGCCGGAGGTATCCTGGAACTACGGTGCCAGCCTCACGCAGGAGTTTGACCTGGGCGGCATGGACGGTAATTTTATCGTAGATTACTACCGGACCGACTTCCAGAACCAGCTGGTGGCGGACTTTGAACATCCCGGCTTTACCTACTTTTATAACCTGCAGGACCGCGCCTTTGCCAACAGTTTTCAGGCCGAACTGAACCTGACGCCGGTAAAGCGTTTTGAGCTGAAACTGGCTTATCGCCTGTTTGACGTTAAGCAAACCATGGGTGAGCCCTACGGAGAGCAAGTACTGCTGCCCCGCATGATGATCAGCCGTGACCGGGTACTTTTCAACGCGGGCTACGCGCTCCCCTACGACAAGTGGAAGTTTGACCTGACGGTACAGTGGAACGGCCAGCGCCGTATCCCGAACCTGGACCCCGGCTACGACCACACTTCGTATGAGAATATGCCTACGGATATTGCTCCGGCGTTCTATAATGTAAATGCCCAGGTAACCCGTACCTTTCCGAAGTGGGACATCTACCTCGGCGGCGAAAACCTGACTGGTTTCCGGCAAATGAACCCGATTGTAGGGGCTAATGACCCGTTTGGGCCGCGCTTTGATGCGGGTTTGGCCTGGGGGCCGGTGGTAGGCCACACTATTTACGCGGGTATTCGTTATAAAATTATCAGATAGTCAGCTCTTAGCTTTACCCAGAATAAAGTACTTAACATGAAGCTACTCATAAAAAATATGGTCTGTGACCGCTGCATCCGGGTTGTCCGGCAGGAACTGGAGCAGCTGGGCCTTCGGGTGGAGGAGGTACGGCTGGGGGAGGTGGAAGTACCCGCCGAGCTGACGCCCCAACAACTGCTGGAAGTCCAGAGTACCCTGGAGAAAAACGGTTTTGAACTCCTGAACGACCGCCGGACCGCCCTCGTGGAGTCTATTAAGACCCTGGTGATTGAGGAAGTTCAGCATCTGAAAGGGAACAAACCGGAATCAATGAATTTTTCCGGGTACCTGGCCGAAAAGACGGGCTACGACTACTCGTACCTGAGTCACCTGTTCTCAACCGAGACAGGTACCACCATTGAGCAGTACCTGATTGCGCAGCGGATTGAAAAGGTAAAGGAGTGGCTTCAGTACGACGAGCTAAGCCTGAGCGAAATGGCCTGGAGGCTGGGCTACAGCAGTTCGGCTCACCTGGCTAACCAGTTCAAGAAGCAAACCGGACAAACGCCCGGCCAGTACAAAAGGGGGGCGACCCCGGCGCGCAAAACCCTGGATCAAGTGTAAATAAACGAACTTTTCACTCATAAAAATCCTTTTGTATATAATGAAAAAGCTCTTATTTCTATTATCTTTCAGTACGTTGGTCGCCTGTAACGGTGGAAACAAAAGCACAGTGACCCAAGCCGTTGAGGAACCCGTAAACAAGGAAGTAGCCGATACCCGGCAGTACGCCTGCCCCATGAAATGCGAGGGCGATAAAACCTACGCCGAGGCGGGCCAATGTCCGGTTTGCAAAATGGACCTCAAGGAAGTAGTCGTGGCCGATATGCACAGTGATAGTACCGGGCACGCAGCCGGGCACGAAGGCCACAATCACTAAGCATTAAACTAGTTATCAAAAATTAAATCTAACGGAGAAATACCATTAAATTCTATTCTCATGAAAGCAACCATTTTTTCAATACTCTTCGCATTTGCCACAACTTTTGGCTTTGCCCAGTCTGATGATAAGGAAAAAGTAGTGAAGGTAAAAACCTCAGCTATCTGTGAAATGTGCAAAGAGCGTCTGGAGCGTAATCTGGGCCTTTCCAAGGGCGTGAAGGGAGCCGATCTTAACCTGGATAACAAGGTAATGACGGTGAAGTACAACCCGAAGAAAACGGACGAAGCTTCCATTAAATCCATTATCGTTAACACCGGCTACGATGCCGACGGAATGGTAGCCGACCAGAAAGCGCACGACAAACTGCCTAAGTGCTGCCGCAAAACCGCGGCTCCCCACAGTGACATGAAGCACTAATCAGTAGTAGAATCCGGATGCAGTCAGATGCATCCGGATTTTTTTGTTTCGGATCAAGCCTTTCTTCCAACTCACCTTTTCCACCCGTACCTTCTTCCTGCTCTGACTAACCGCTGATGGCTTTCTTCGGCAGGAAGGGAGATGCTTTGTTCCTACGTGGGCATAATTATTTAAAGGTAACGGAAGCAAGAGGGTTTAGGGTTAAGTAATTCAAACTTCTTTATTCAACTATGAAAAACAGTACTATACTACTATCAGCCCTTGTTGCTTCGCTTATAGCCACCTTTCCGGCTATCGCCCAGCATGAACATCATCGTCCCGCTACGCCCAAAGCCGATACCGCAGCTATGGATCATTCTATGCACGAAGGGCATACTATGGGGGGAGAAGCGGGTATGCAAATGGGAGGTATGAGGCACATGACGCACGCCTTCTCGCTGAGTCTGCCCATGAACCGCAACGGCTCGGGTACCGGCTGGCAGCCCGACGCTACCCCTATGTATGCTTACATGCACCACGGGCGCAACTGGAACTACATGGTACACGGAAGTGTGTTCCTGCAGTACACCGGCCAGAACATCAATAATAAAGGTAGAAAAGGGTCAGAAGGTATGATAAGCGTACCGAACTGGGTAATGGGAATGGCCCAGCGGCAGGTCGGAGAAAACGGTCTGGTGACCATCCGGAGTATGGTGTCGCTGGACCGGATATTTGACGGCGGAGCGGGCTATCCGCTTCTGTACCAGTCGGGCGAAACCTGGCAGGACCAGCCCCTGATTGACCGTCAACACCCCCACGACCTGATATCGGAACTGGCCATTGGATACACCCAGCGGTTTGGTTCCATGATAGATGCCTCCATTTACGTAGGCTACCCCGGCGAGCCCGCCCTGGGACCCACGGCCTTTATGCACCGGATGTCGGCTTTCAATAATCCCAACGCTTCGCTCGGGCACCACTGGCAGGACGCCACCCATATAACCTTTGGGGTGATAACCGGAGGAGTCCGATACGGCGATTTCAAGGTAGAAGCTTCCCGGTTTACCGGCCGGGAACCCGACGAAAACCGTTTCGACTTTGACCGTCCCCGCTTCGACTCCTACAGCTACCGGGTACTGTATAACCCGTCGGACAACTGGGCCCTGCAGGTATCGCGGGGATTTATCCGGAGCCCGGAAATTTCGCATCCTGATGAGGACGTACACCGCACCACAGCTTCGGCGCAGCACTCAGTACCCTTGCTGGGGCCTACCCGTTGGGTGTCTTCCACCCTGGTATGGGGGCTCAACGACAAGGGCCACGGCCACCGCGAGCATTCGGCCCTGCTGGAATCAAACCTGCAGCTGGATAAGTGGGGCATTTATGGCCGCTACGAATGGATTCAGAAAACCACCGAGGAACTATTTGTGGAGGAACCCGAAGGCTTCGGTCACGACGCGGTATTCCCTGTATCGAGTTTCACCATTGGCGTAAACCGACAGATTGCCAATTTTGCCAATACGCTGCTACAGTTAGGTGGTCAAGCTTCTTTTTATACTCAGGATAATGCGCTGGAGCCTTTTTATGGAAAAAATCCGGTGTCGGCCCAGGTATACCTGCGGCTTACGCCCGGCCTGATGCGAATGGGCATGTAGTCATCAGGTACCTGCTACAAAATGGAGCTACCCGAAAACATCTCGGGTAGCTCCTGGTTTTTTGTATACATTTGCCATCACGCATCAGCCCTAAAACCCACGCATGCACCAGTACCAGAATACCCTCCAGTACGCCCAACAGCAGGATCAGACCGATCCACTCCGTCACTTCCGTAGCCGCTTTCTGATTCCCCAACATACTGATAAGCCCCTGGTCGGCCTGCCCCTGGTCGACCAGCCCCTGACTTACCTGTGCGGCAATTCGCTGGGACTACAACCGGTAGCGGTGCGGGAGGCACTGAACCGGGAGCTGGAAGTCTGGCAGAACCACGGCGTGGAGGGGTGGTTTGAAGGGGAGCAGCCCTGGCTGTACTACCACCGCTACTGCAAGGAACCGCTGGCTAGGATAGTGGGGGCTTTGCCCGCCGAGGTGTGCCCCATGAACAACCTGACGGTGAATCTGCACCTGATGCTGACTTCCTTTTACCGGCCTACCGCCGAGCGTTCAAAAATAGTGACCATCGGGGGCGATTTTCCTTCGGATCAATACGCGCTGGAAACCCACATCAGGTGCCGGCGGTATGAGCCGGACGAAGTACTTGTGGAGGTAAAGCCCAGAACCGGTGAGTACACGCTTCGCACCGAAGACATCCTTCGGACCATTGATACCCACGCCAATGAGCTGGCGTTGGTGGTCATGAGTGGCCTCCACTACTATACCGGTCAGGTACTGGACATGCAGGCCATAACCCACCACGCCCACCAGTTCGGTATACCAGTGGGCTTCGACCTGGCGCACGCGGTGGGTAACGTACCCCTCCACCTGCACGACTGGCAGGTTGACTTTGCCGTTTGGTGTTCCTATAAGTACCTCAACTCCGGTCCCGGTGGGGTATCGGGGATCTTTGTCCACGAGCAGCACCATCAGGAAGAGCTGCCCCGGCTGGCGGGCTGGTGGGGGTATCAGGAGGACCGTCGGTTTGAGATGACAAAGGGCTTTGTACCCATGGCTGGGGCGGATGGCTGGCAACTCAGTACGCCTACCATACTGGCGCTGGCGGTACACCGGGTTTCACTGGCCCTGTTTGAAGAAGCGGGAATGGCCCCCCTCCGGGCCAAAAGCGAGCAGTTGACGGGCTACCTGGAATTTATCCTGCGCGGGATTAACCAAAAGTACGGGAATCCTATTGCTATCATGACGCCTGCCAATATCAGTGAGCGGGGTTGCCAGCTTTCCCTGCTGGTAGAGCGGCGGGGCAAGGAACTCTTTGACAGGCTGGTTGCAGAAGGTATTATCGGCGACTGGCGCGAACCCAACTGCATCCGGCTGGCCCCGACTCCGCTGTACAATACGTTTGAGGAAGTATGGCGGGTAGGGGAGGTACTGGAAGCCTTTTACTCGGGAAGTAAAGGTTAAGTACCTGTTCCATTTAAAATAGTTAAAGCTTATAGCCTAAAGTAAGTCACCAAATGAAAAAGAAAGAGTGTCCATCCTGTGCCATGAATATTGAGGAAGAGGAAAAGACCTGCCCCATCTGCAGTTATGAATTTCCCCGGCAGGCACCCTGGCTCCAGTGGGTAGCCCTACTACTGGTAGTGGTAATGTTGCTGGCCTTTTTGCTTTGACCCGGTAGGTGGTTAACCCGTTACCGGGCCGTCTCCTGCTCTACCAGTTCCACTACTTTCTCGGCTATGAATCCCGGAAACTCTTCCTGTAGAAAATGCTTACTTTCTACGGTGTAGGCTTTTGCCTGAGGGGCGGCCTTCAGGAAGTCCTGTGCGTAGGTATCATAGTCCAGAAAGCGGTCATTTTTACCCCAAATTAGCTGAATGGGGTAAGGAGCGTTGTGAACGGCCGAGTAACACAGGCGGCTGAACCCTTCGGTTTGTTCAAAGTTTCGCATAATTTTCAGAAAGGCTTTTCCGCCATCTTCCCTTTTTAGCAAATCCATGTAGGCGCTGAGTTCGGCCTCGGGCAGGGTGTCCGTGTCTTCTACCCCCGAGTACTTCAGCATCAGTTTCCAGGTGGTGTAGTTCAGGGTTGCCAGTTCGGCTTCGCCCAGCAGCGGCTTTTCAAACGGCCGCATGGGCAGGGGTTTGGTAAAGTTTTTTATATCCAGCATGGAGTTCAGCACGGTAATAGACTTTACCCGCTCCTGATTGGCAGCGGCCAGCGCCAGACCTATGGGCGCACCAATGTCGTGTATGACCAGGTGAAATTGAACAATACCAAGGTGGTCCAGCAGCTTCTGGCAAAGCCGGGCAAAGTTGCTGAAAAGGTACTCAAACTCTTCGGGTCGCGACGACAAGCCTAGTCCAGGCAGGTCGAGGGCAATCCCTCGGTGGCCTTTTGCGGCAATATTATTGACAATGTTCCGGTAGAGGAAAGAAGAGGTAGGTACTCCGTGGATACAGAAAATAGGCTCACCTTCGCCTTTGTCCAGGTAAAAGATTTTAAGACCGTCAATCAGAGCATACTTACCTGATCGCTCGTGCTCATGAATTACTCTTTTTACCATTTCTTCCATTTCCATAGGACTGTTTTTTTAGCTGAATGAATTTTTCTAACCGGGTGTACCTGCCTGGAAAACCTGCTAAAAAACCTGCGCCTGCCCCGACTAGCGGGCTGGGGAAATGGCAATTGGTACAGGTGGTGGACTTAGTTACTAAAAGTACAATTTCAGGCAGCCCCTAAAAGAAAATAAAATCTAAGTACTACCAGTAACAAGAGGATTTGGAAGTAGTTGTACTTGGTTGAAAATCAAAAAAATGAATTTAGTTAAGTGCCTGATGGAAAAAGATGGTCACAGCCGGGTACCTAAACCCCAATTAAGTGGGTAAAATAGTCATCAGGTGAAGTTCCCACTTTATTTTTCTCTCCCTAACCACTACAAACCCAAAAAAGTAGGTGAAAGGAAAAATATAAGAAAAGTACTATTGCGACCTGGTATGTGTACTAATTTGTTCAAAGGGAAATTTAATAATTTTTTAATATCCTTATTTCCCCAATTGGTGGCATACATTTTTTAGGAGGTGTGATGGCTTTGAACGATTTACGGGTTTCCACAGTATTAAAAATGCACTTATGAAAAAGTTATCGTATCCCTTCTTAATAGTTATGGTTGTGTGCTTGGGAGTAGGTGCAAATGATTTATTAAATCATCGGGCTCAACCCTTAAAGATTGAGGGTAAATGGTTGTTTAAAAAAGATTTTGGGCGGCTATGGCCCCTGGCCGAAGACAGCGTTCAGCTGTGTTGCAAGGAGGGTAAGTACCTGTTCCTGCAAACCCGGGACCGTATTTTTGCTATCAACGAAGCCGCCGAAGCTTACGGTCGTGATAAAGGCTGGGAAGTCATTGATAAAATCTGGGTTTTTGATCCGGAGCGGCCCAACCGCAAAATGGACTTATCCGTTATTGTGGATGAGGGTTTGAAGTACTGCGAAAGCAAGTCAGATACTAAACACGAACATTCAATGGCCTTATATACTAATAACTGATTCTGTACCTAATAGAGTATAGTAGTCGTTTTTGGATATACGTCAAGCCGGATCTCGCAGAGGTCCGGCTTACTTGTATTTGGGCGGCGCTGTAACTGAGGATAATTTCTGATATTTTTGGGCTTTATTTCTGTTTTGCTTATTCACATTTCACTGACCGCTTACCTCATTTCATGCATAGGTTGCGGCAGCTCAAACATGATTAGGTAGCAGGTTAACGTTCTAATTGGGAATTTTACAGAATTAAAATGGCAAAGATCAAGCAGTACCTCCGTATGCACTGGTTACGATTTCTTTCCAGGACGAAATGGCAGTTTCTGCTCCTGGTTCCTATGTACGTTATACTTAGCAGCTACTTTCTGGTGGGGTACGCCTACTGGTTTGAGCCACTTTTTTTTCTGCTAGCTACCCTCCTGAATTTCACGCTGGTCAGTACCGTGTTCATCGGCCTCGACTACCTGATTGAAGAAATTGCCAGTACCTTTCCCGAAATCAGCCAAACCTCCACCCGTATCATTATGACCCTCGGCGTGGTATGTACCATTACCCCCATGGCCGTTTGTTTTACGGTTTTTATGTACGATACGCTCCATCTGTTTGGCTATACCTATACTATCGAGTCGCTGGTCAAGCTGCTGCTTATGAACCTGGCGGCCAACCTTATTTCCATTGGAATCTACGAAAGTATTTATTCGACGGATAAATGGAAAAAGAGTATGCTGGAAAAAGAGCAGCTCGAAAAGAGTAATCTGCAAAGCCAGCTGGAAGGTCTCAAAAGTCAGGTAAACCCGCATTTTCTGTTTAATTCGCTGAATTCGCTTTCCTCCCTGATAGCCGATGAGCCCGACAAGGCCGAACGCTTTGTGGATGAAATGTCGAAGGTATACCGGTACCTGCTTCAGACCAACGAAGCCGAACTTACCCCCCTGGCTACCGAGCTACAGTTTATCCAGTC
Source organism: Telluribacter sp. (assembly GCF_035998675.1). NCBI lineage: Bacteria > Pseudomonadati > Bacteroidota > Cytophagia > Cytophagales > Spirosomataceae > Telluribacter > Telluribacter sp. Next base: position 6,376 of record NZ_DASYHI010000010.1, on the reverse strand, counting down.
GTACATTCACCTGCTCATAACCCGCTACGGAAAAGGGGTGTCGGTTCAGATTGAAATCGAGGAAAGTTTAAAACAACACTACCTGCCACCGCTCACGCTGCAGCTGCTGGTCGAAAACGCCGTGAAGCACAACATGACGCTGACCAGCAAACCGCTCTTTATTGAAATCAGGACCACCAGCGAAGGCAAGCTAATGGTACGGAACAACCTGCAGAAGCGGATAGTACGAGTGGCGTCCAACCAGGTAGGACTGAGTAACATTTCGTCGAAGTACCGGCTGCTGGCGCAGCGACAGCCGGACGTATCCTCAATCAGCATTGAAGAAACCCCCGAATTTTTTACCGTAACATTACCTTTATTCAACCAACATTACTAAGCGCATATCGCCATGAAGGCACTCATTGTGGAAGACGAGGAACTGGCTGTTCGGAAGCTCCGAAAGCTGCTCCTTGAAGTAGAAGACACCATTGAAATTCTGGCCGATACGGCCGGTATTGAAGAAACCGTAGCCTGGCTGCTAAGCCAGCAGGCGGCCGGTAACCCTCCACCCGACCTGATATTTATGGACATAGAACTGGCCGACGGACAGAGTTTTGAGATATTTGACCGGATTCATATAACCAGCACCGTCATATTTACTACTTCCTACGACGAGTACGCCCTGCAGGCTTTCAAGGTCAATAGTATTGATTACCTGCTCAAGCCGATTCAGCGGGAAGACTTATCCCGGAGCCTGAAGAAGTTCAAAGACCTGCGGAAAACTGCCAGCCAGGCAGTACCGCCCACCATAAACCTGGAAAAGCTACTTCAGGAATTGCAGGGCAAGCATTCAAAAGAGTACCGCAAGCGCTTCCTGGTGAATCAGGGGCAGCGGATGATTTCGGTGGAGGTCAAGGATATTGCCTATTTCTATACCGAAGACCGCTTCGCCTTTTTCAGAACCTGGACCAATCAGAAGTTTCTAGTTGACTACACACTGGATGAACTGGAGAAGTCGCTCGAACCGGAGCTGTTTTACCGGGTCAACCGGGGTATTATGGTATCGCACAGTGCTGTAAAGCAGATTCAACCCTACTATGGCAACCGCCTGTCGCTGGTACTGAATCCGGCCATTGAAAAAGAAGCCCTGGTGAGCCGCGAGAAAGTAAGTGACTTTAAACTCTGGATGGGTAAGTAAGGTACTTGCCTCTAATTTCAAAACAAGCCTCCCGTCAGGAAAGACAGGAGGCTTGTTTTGTTTAGTACAGTTCATCTGCTGTTTTGTACGGTTGATGCTTCCATATTGCGGATTGGTAATTCAGTGCTGGGTTTCACTGCTGAGGTCTCCCATTTTCGTATCAGAATTCAGGCACAAAGCTCTTGCCTGTTGTACTTAATTTACAATTCATTATTATTTACCAGCCATGAAAAAATGTAGTGTATCGGGCCCAGGCCTGCGAGTAAAAATTAAACAGGTACTATTTGTTACCGCTCTTTCCCTGTCCGCTGCTCTGTACTCCTGTGAAGGGCCGGAGGGACAAATAGGTCCGCAGGGGCCGACTGGCCAGTCGGGTGCCCAGGGGCAGCAGGGCCCCAAAGGAGATAAAGGAGATGCCGGCGAAAAAGGAGAGGCAGGTGATAAAGGCGAAGCCGGCAACCCGGCCGGGGCTATTCAGTTCTCGATGGGAGCTTCTATCTCCAATGAGAGCGGGTCATTTGTGGATACCACTGTTATCACCTACAAAAATCTGTCGGCGGTTGAAAAGGGCCTGGTACAAGGCTACGTTAAGTCCCGGAATACCTGGTTTCCAATCCCAAATAAAATCAGGCTTGCGTCAGAGAATGATAATCTTGGGGTAATTAAAGATGTATTGTTTGCCTACCGGCTAGACAATAGTACCATGATTACTACGGTACACGTGTGGGAAGGGGGAGGCCTGAAGTACCAGGTTCAGGACATCAGGGTGGTAATAGTTCCGGCTCAGAATGCCCGCCTGAATGCGGAGGTGGATTTTAGCAACTACGAGGAGGTACGCAAAGCGTATAATCTGCCTGAATAGTGCCCAACTAGCCAATCTGTATCCTTCTAAATTTCAGCCTTTATCCACAGTTTACAATTTAGCCATGAAAACTTTTCGTTTTTCCGCCTTACTAGTAGGGCTAATACTAAACCTGTTTGGCTGCAACCCCGAAACCGATGGGCCGGGACCTGAACCAATTGATCCGGCCGGTAAACCTACCGAAGTTGGCACCCCACAGGGTACCCCCGTCAGTAAAGTAATAGGTACCCAGGGAGGTACCCTTGCTTCCGCCGACGGACTCGTAGAATTGACCATACCGGCCGGTGCTTTAACCCAGGAAACTACCATTTCCATCCAACCCATCAGCAACCACACCCCCAACGGTGTAGGTACTTCCTACCGCTTTATGCCCGATGGACAGCAGTTTAGCAAGCCCGCCAGTCTGAAGTTCAGGTACACCGAGGCCGAAGTGGCCGACAGCGCTCCCGAAGCGTTGGGCATCGCCTACCAGCGCACAGATAAGATTTGGTACAACGTTCCCGGCAAAAGCCTCAATAAGCAAAGAAAGGAAGTAACGGTACCCATGCCGCATTTCAGCGACTGGAGTCTTTTTGAGCAGTTTCATCTGACGGTTGAGTCGGGCAAGACGGTACTTAACTATGGCGAGTCGGCTCAGCTGCAGATCATGGAGCTGGCCCCCCTCACCGGCAGTAAAGAGGAACCCCTGGTACAAAAAACCAGCGGCGCCAACGGCGGCCTGAAATGGTCACTGGTAGGGGGCGGTAGTCTCAAACCTTCGGGAGCCTCGGCTACGTATACAGCTCCCCGTAGTGCTACCCAGCCCAATCCGGTGACGGTTTCGGTAGAGGTGCAGTTTGAGAATAGCCCGGTCAAGCTGATTCTGGTGAAGGAAATTTACATTGGTCTGGGTTTTATCAAACTCAACTTTATGGGGAAAGAGTACGTCTTTACTACCTGCTTTCTGGATGATGAGGAGCTTGCTTTTTCAAATATTGTTGGCGGCACGCCAAATGAAGTATTCAGCATTGATTTTTCAAATGGCCGCAAGGGAGCGTTTCCCTTCTGGTACGAAGGAGACAATGGCAAGTGCCGCATTAGTTTTGAATTTGGTAACGGCCAGCAATTCGACAGTGGCCACGAGTGGTGCAACGGCGAAGACATGGTTGCGAACGGTCAGGTGGTTTTTGAGGAATACGAGAGAGGCAAGTACGCCAAAGGTACTATTTCCGGCAATCTGATTAAATACGAGGATGAATGTACCCGGAGTGGCCCGGCCATCAGTGGCTCTTTCTTCGTAAGAACTTTTGTTCCTCCTACTAAGTAAGCTCAACCCGTGCCACAGTTTAAAACCGTGGCACGGATAACAATCTCGCGGTAGAAATCATAGACCAGTGACACGGTCGTAACACATAAACCGTGGCACAGATAACAACAGATAATGAGCGGTTGCAAGCTCAATCACCGCCCACGGCCTCGGGGAGAATACAGGAAATCAGGAACAGGCAGTAGGTAAAATAGTACCTTTCGTAGCTTTTTCAGTACATTAGGTACTTGTCTACCCAAATCCTACTTTCCATGCAGGCAAATCTGCTTACTGAGTTGTTCCTCCCCCTGGCGCTGGCGCTGATCATGTTAGGCATGGGGCTTTCGCTACTGGTGGATGATTTCCGGCGCATCATTCGGTATCCCAAAGCCATCACAGTCGGTGTCCTGAATCAGATCGTTCTCCTGCCGTTGCTGGCTTTTGGCATTGTGGCCTTGTTCGGACTGGAAACCGAGCTGGCCGTGGGCCTGATCATATTGGCGGCTTGCCCCGGTGGGCCAACTTCAAACCTGATTACGCACCTGTCCAAAGGCGATACCGCTCTTTCTATTTCGCTCACGGTAGTATCCAGCCTTATAACAGTACTTACTATTCCCTTTCTGGTCAATTTTGCCATACTCAGGTACATTCCCAACGGACAGGAACAGGCGCTGCCCATCTTTAAAACCATCGTTTCTGTGCTGGTTATCACTATTATTCCGGTCGCAATTGGCATGGTTCTCCGCCGGAAAGTACCGGCCCTGGCAAACCGGGTGGAGAAGCCGGTTAAACTCCTGTCGGCCGTCTTCCTTTTTCTGATTATCGGCGCCGCTCTTCTTAAGGAAAAGGAAAATCTGGCGGAATTTTTTGCGTTGGCCGGTCCCGCTGCCCTGGCGCTAAACCTGCTGAGTATGTCGGTGGGTTACGGCACGGCCCGCTGGAGTCGCCACGACAAACGTCAGAGTATTACCATTGCCATCGAATCCGGTATTCAGAACGGTACCCTTGGCATAGCCATAGCTACTACCTTGCTTCAAAATCCGGCCATGTCCATTCCTTCGGCTATTTACAGCCTGCTGATGTTCATGACCAGTATCGCCGTTATTTACTGGGGAAACAGAACCGGACTGGCAGTACCCGAAAGTCAGGCCGTACCTACCCCAATGGAATAGTAGCAGACAAGGTACTTTAACGGTGGGTGCTAATCCCAGATTCGGTTTGCTTCCGTCAGGATCACGGGTTGGGCGTCGGTGATGAGAATGGTATGCTCATGCTGGGCTACGAAGCTGCCGTCTTTGGTCACGAACGTCCAGCCGTCGCCCTTGTCGTGGGCGTAGGCGGTCCCGGTCGAAATAAAGGTTTCAATGGCCACGATCGAATTTTTCCGGAACCGCCGATTGTCGGTCTGGTCGTAGAAGCACGGGATTTCGTGGGGAGCTTCGTGCAGGCTCCGGCCCACCCCATGCCCCACCAGATTCCGGATAACGGTATAGCCCGATTTCCGGGCCTCCGTTTCGATCAACCGCCCTACATCGGAAATCTTTACTCCCCCCTTAATTTTCTGAATAGCTTTAAAAAGAATCTTTTTTGAGGTTTCCACCAGCGCGTTGTGGTGGTTGATATCGCGGCCCAGTACAAATGAACCCCCGTTATCGGCCCAGTAGCCGTCCATTTCGGCGGATACATCAATATTGACCAGGTCGCCTTCCCGCAGAATGACTTTGGAGGAAGGTATGCCGTGGGCAATTTCGTTATTGATACTGATACAGGTCCAGCCGGGGAAACCATAGGTTAGTTTTGGGGCCGACCGGGCACCGTATTGTTTAAGTATTTTAGCGCCGTATTCATCCAGTTGTTTGGTAGTCATGTCGGGCTGAGCGTAATCACGCATGAGGCCGAGTGTAGCAGCTACGGCCTCACTGATTTGCTTCATCCCCTCCAGCTCGGTGTAAGAAGTAATTGACATTGGGTATTTTAACAGGTACAGGTGAAAGAGTGAACAACCCGGGTCGGCCCATTCAAAGCACTACCTTATCAGGTAAAAGAGCATCCTGATAAGGTAGTGGAAAGTTATCCTAACTTCCGGAGTATGGCTGGCCCTCCACCTACAAACCGGGCAGAGCGTGTATTGTTCCCGTTATATTATGGCCTTTGCTACGGCACGGCAACCCCCGCTTCGTTTTGCGTACGTTTCTGCACCGGAATGCCCATTTTTCGGTAAGCCTGCTGTAGCAGGGGGTGGGTGGTGTCAGCCATGTAGGAAAGCAGCTGCAGCAGCTCGGTCCGGTAGCGTATGGTAGCAATGGGGGTTTGATCGCCACAAACTATGTACGTATCCTGAGCGTGCTCAATGAGCAGGTCCAGGTCCGAGTACTCTTCTACGGCTTCTTCGGGACTGCTGGCGGGTAACAGCCTTGACCCCACCTGTACTTCAATGGTACAGGCCGAGCCCGGCATCTGGTAGTACAGCGTAAAGCGGTTGCTGTGCTTGTCAAACCGACGGCCAACGGTGAAGCCGGTTTCAATAAGGAAGTCGTGGTTGATTTGGGAATAGCCGGGAATAGTGGAGAGGTAAATCCCCTGTAGGGCGTGCCAAAGCTGTTTTTTTCGGGAATTATCGGTAAGTACTTTGTCCAGGGGGTCAATCAGCAGAAAGGTACTGTCTCCCACCTGGGTACCGGCGTAGGGGGCACTCTCCAGATCATACATAAAACGGGCGAGCGGTACTCCCAGCGACACGAATACTTCGGCCTGGTTAAAGCTCATCAGCCACCGGTAGGGTACCAGCGTAATATCCTCGGCGGCGTAGCCAACACTCTCAAACGCACTATTCAAAAACGCCAGCTCCTCCGGAGTGGCCGGATTGTCATACAACACAATTGTTCTCATTTTTCTAAGGAGGTTTACCTGCTCTAAGAATATGTTTTGGATTGAATAAAACCAATAAAAGGAGTCAGTCGTTAGCTTGTTGAATCTCACCTCAAACAAGCTAAATGAAAGAGAATTTCTCTGAAATGACTGACTCCTGCTGGCAATTTGTCGAAAAAATAAT